>JAMPYE010000634.1 GCA_023700825.1 Thermoanaerobaculia bacterium
AACAGCGCGTCACGCTCGAACTGCTCGGGCGCGCGGCGGAGGCGGCGGAAGGGCCGCGGCTCGACAAGGCGGGATGGATCGCGATCCTCCGGGCGAGCGGAATGGACGAGGACGGCATGCATCGCTGGCACGTCGAGTTCGAGCGCCTCGCGCCGCGCGCGCATCGCGCGTTTCTCGAGTCGCTCGGCATCGGCCGCGCGGAGATCGTCCGTATTCGCGCCTCGTCGCGGGAAGGCGCCGAGCCCGCGGCGCGATGATCGTCACCGCGCCTAACCACACCCGCCCGCCACGTTCTACTCGCTAGAGCGGATCTTCGAGCTGTGACCCTGCTCGCCAGTTCGGATGCGCCCGCGGGAAGCCGGGCTGCTCTTCCGCTGAGGAAGGGCGTGCTAGACTCCTTTCAACCCTGATGCACCTTGCTTCCGGTACGCGACTCGGCCGTTACGAGATCCGCCACAGGATCGGTTCAGGCGGGATGGGAGAGGTTTACCTCGCCTGGGACCCGGAGCTGGAGCGTGAGATCGCGATCAAGGTGCTCCGCGCCGATCGCGACGAGAGCGCCGAACGGACCCGGAGATTCGTTCAGGAGGCGAAGGCCGCCTCCGCATTCAGTCATCCGAACGTCGCCCACGTCTACGAGATCGGCTCCGAGGGAGTTCTCCGTTACATCGCAATGGAAGTCGTCCAGGGCGAGACGCTGCGCAACCGGATCGCACGCGGCGAGATCCCGGTCGACGACGTCATCAGCATCGCCTCCCAGATCGCGGCGGCGCTGTCGGCAGCGCATGGTTCCGGCATCGTCCACCGCGACATGAAACCGGAGAACGTGATCGTCAGGCCTGACGGGTACGTCAAGGTGCTCGACTTCGGCCTCGCGAAACTCGTGCGCCGGGACAGCGAGGCGGCGACGCTGCTGAAGACCGGCCCCGGCGTCGTGATGGGAACGCTCCGCTACATGGCGCCCGAGCAGTTCGGCGGCAGCGACGTCACTCCGTCCGCGGACGTCTTCAGCCTCGGCGTCGTCATCTATGAAATGCTCACGGGGCGAAGGCCGTTCGACGGCGACGACGCCACCGGGATCGCGCGCGCGATTCTCTCGGAGGATCCCGTCCCCCCGACGAGCCTGCGCCCCTCGATTCCACCGCGGCTCTGCGAGATCCTGACGAAGGCGCTGCAGAAGAGTCCCTCCCTTCGCTACCCCGGCGGGGCCGAGCTGCTCGAGGACCTGAAGCAGCTCAGCCGCGAAACCACCGCCGCGGCCTTCGAATCGTCGCGCTCCGAACTCGCCGCCCCGCGGAGACGTCGCCGCACGGCGATCCTGATCGTCCTGCTCGTTGTGCTCGCCGCGGCGGCAGTGATCGTCGCGACCATTCGTGCACAGCGTCTGCGTGAGGCTCGCGCCGCCATCGACGCGGCGCAGGCGCTTCTCGACGGGCGCCGCTTCGTCGAGGCATGGGAGTTGGCGTCGTCTGCCGCGGCACGGCTGCCGAACGACCCGCGGCTCCAGGCGATCGTCGCGGCATCGTCCACCGAGGTCACGTTCGAGAGCGAACCAGCCGGTGCCGACGTCTACTTGGAGCGCTACCGAGGTGACGGCTCTCGCGTTCGCGCCGGGACGACACCGTTGACCATCGCGCTGCCGACCACCGACTACGTGGTCACGTTCGAAAAGCAGGGGTTCGCCACGGCGTCGCGCTCGTTGCCTCTTTCACCCATGGTGTCGATGGGCCTCGCGGTTCAGCCCCCGCCGGCAACCGTTACGTCCCGCCTCCTCGAGGCAGGGAAGAGCCTCCCCCGCATGGTGTACGTCGAGGGCGGAACGTACCGCCTAACGGGCTGGTCGCGCGCGAGCGACCGGGCGGTCGACCTGGCAGATTTCTTCATCGATCGCTTCGAAGTGTCGAACCAGGAGTTCGAGGAGTTCGTGCGCGACGGAGGTTACCGCCGGCCAGAGTTATGGAAGCACCCCTTCGAGCTCGAGGGCAGGATCCTGACCTTCGAAGAGGCGATAGCGCGCCTGCGCGACACGACCGGGCTGCCCGCTCCTCGATTCTGGATCGGCGGCGCTCCACCTCCCGGAAAGGAGGCCCATCCCGTCACGGGCGTGACCTGGTACGAGGCCGCTGCGTTCGCCGCGTGGAAAGGCAAAGCTCTTCCGACTGTCTTCCAATGGGAGCGGGCGGCGCGCTACCCCGTTCAGGGCGCGCTCGGAAGCGCGCTTCCATGGGGTCGCGTGACGGAAGGCGTCGACGTGGCCGACCGGGCGAACTTCCTCGGTAAGGGCACGATGCCGGTCGACTCGATGCCCTTCGGGATGAGCCCGTGGGGCGCATTCCACATGGCCGGGAACGTCAGCGAATGGCTTGTCAACTCATACCCGCCGGGCTTTGCCGTCCGAGGAGGAAGCTGGAACGATCAGATCTACTCGTTCGGGCGCACCGGATCGCTGCCGGCCTTCTTCGCAAGCGAGCAGGTCGGCTTCCGATGCGTAAACGCGTCAGGCGCCGCGGAGGATCAGGGAGCATTCGCTCTCGAAGCCACGACGAGCGTTCCCGAGTACAGACCCGTCGGTGACGCTGCGTTCAACGAGATCCGAAAGCTCTACGACTACACTCCGACGCCGGCGAGCGCGCGGGTGGTCGAGTCGGTGGAGACGTCCGCGTGGACGAGGCAAAAGATCGAGTTCGAGTCGTCCGGGAAGGTGGTTCCCGCGTACCTTTACCTTCCGAAGGGCTTCGCTCCTCCTTTCCAGGTGATCCACTTCTCGCCTGCCGGCGACGTCGCGGGCGGATATCGGGAGCTCACCGCGAGCATCGAAGTCGTGCTCGCGGCCCACATCCGCGGTGGTCGCGCCGTGTTCTCGGTCGTCTCGGAGGGATTCATCGGTCGCCCGAGCA
>JAMPYE010000053.1 GCA_023700825.1 Thermoanaerobaculia bacterium
AAGATCCGTGATTTGGTGGTGGCGCTCGCCGTGGGATTTCTTGCTGTGTCGCCCGGACTGGCCGACGAGCATCCCGGGAAGGCGTCCATCGAGAAGAGCGGCTACGACGGGCCCGTCACCTGCGAGAAGTGTCACGCGGGGAAGGCGAAGGAGTTCCTTTCCACCGTGCACTGGAAGCACGCGTCGAAGGTAACGAACGTCGACGGGCTCGACCCGAACGTCGAGTACGGCATGCAGAACCGCATCTACACGATGTGCAACGGCAACGACATCGTGAACAACCTGAAGGAGATCCCGGTCAATCCGGAAACTGGCAAGAGCAAGTTCACCGGGTGCAACACGTGCCACCCGGGGAATCACCTCAGCGATGTCGGAAGCACGGGCCCGGAAGCGGAAGCTGCCATCGACTGCCTCGTCTGCCACTCGACCGACTACGACTTCACCAAGCGGGTTCCATTCAAAGACGAGCAGGGGCGGGTCGTGATGGGTCAGGACCGGTCTGTGAGAGCCGCGATGGCGGTGGGGAAGCCGACCGCCAAGAACTGCATGACCTGCCATGAGCGCGCGGGCGGCGGCATCTACGTGAAGCGGGGGTTCGAGTTCACGAAAGAGAGCGACGCGCACGCGGCGAAGGGTATGACTTGCGTCGATTGCCACAAGGCGACCGACCACAGGATGCCGACCGGCTTCGACCCGAACAGCTGGGCCAATGACGGCGTCAGGATCGCGTGCGGCGATTGTCACGGTGAAGAGCCGCACGAAGACCCCGACTACAACCGGCATGTCGCGAAGATCGCCTGCCAGACCTGTCACATCCCTCGCACCGGCGGCACGATGGCGAAGGACTTCACGACGTGGGAGCAGGGGTCGGACAAGTTCTACGAGCCGGCCACGATCCAGGCGGAAGCGAACACCACGATCCCCGCGTATGCCTGGTACAACCTGCAGGTGCAGAACACGCCGCACTTCATCGGCCCCAAGGGGAGCCGCCAGGACGGGAAGAGCAGGATCTACCCGTTCAAGGTCTACCAGGGCAAGGCGTTTTTCGACAAGAAGACGGGCCAGCTACTCTCGATGGACTTCGCTCCGCCGATGGCCAACGGAGACGTGATGGCGGGCGTGGCCTCCGCGGCGAAGACGCTCGACATCAAGGACTACGAGCCGACTCCCGGGTGGCAGACTCTCTATTTCGGCAGCAGCCATCTGGTAACCAGGGAGAACGCCCTGTCCTGCTTCAGCTGCCACACCGTGGGCGGCGTTCTCAATTTCAAAGACCTCGGATACTCGGACGCGGAGATCACAAGACTGACCAACCCCGAGATCTACTTCAAAAAGGTGATCGAGAAGCAGAAGGAAGACTGGTAGCCGCAGCGATCCGGTACCTTCAGCGAGCGGTCCGCAGCGCACCGTGCTTCACCGCACAGTGCGCTGTTCTCGTTTGGTCGGGGATCGGTCCTGCCGAGAGGACCCTTCGTATGCGCGCGGATTACCACCGCAGCGCTGCACGAATCTCGCTTGCAATCCGGGCGTGCCCGCGCTGCGTCGGATGGAGCCCGTCATACGTATTGGCGGGATCGAGGAGCACGCCCGCGAGCAGACGCTTCGGAATGAGAGTTGCGGCGTGCCTCGTCGCCAGGCGCCGTTGGATCGTTCCGTAGCGCCATTCGCCGGGAACGATCGGTAACTCGAGGATGACGACGTTTCGCTGCCCGCCGGCGACTGACGCTTCGAGGATTTGGGCGAGGGCCGACTCGAAGCCCCCGGGAGGGAGGCGATCGAGCATGTCGTTGCCGCCGATCGCGATCACGACGCAGTCGCCGGCCCGTGACGGCGGAATGTCAGGCAGTTGGTTCTGAATCGCGCTCGAAGCCGTTTCGCCGGCGAGGGCCAGGTTTTGGAGTTCCGCGCCGACCTGCGACGCGACGATCTGCGGCCACGGCTGCGACTCGCCGAATCCTCCCGACGAGAGCGAATCGCCGACCACGATGATGCGGCGCGGCTTCGAGAGCGGAGTGACAGGGAGGTGCCAGCGGCTCTCGGCGGCCACTCCCGCGATCGTGGCAGCCATCGCGATCGCGGCCAGGAGGGTTCGCCGGCGGGGAGGAGCGGCGATTCCGAAGAGTGCGAACGGGAGCGTCGCGCCGAGCAGGAGCGCAGCCCGCGGCGCTGGCATCGGAGTGCCGCTCAGCGCCGCGGCAGGAATCGATGCCATCGCGATTACCGAGCAGACGCTGCGAAGTGCCGGCCGGCCCTCGAGCAGCCCCACGAGAGAAGCCGCGGCGATGGCCACCATGAGGATCGCTGCCGAGAAAAAGAGCTGTCCGCTGTAGAGGTGGTAGAGAAGCGGCTGCATCGCGTTCGACGCCTGTCCCAGAGCCCATCCTACCGCAGTGCCATCAACGCGCCCGCGACGTCACTCTGCGTAGTCATCCGCTGGAAGGACGCGAAACGGCTTCCCGTGCGCCGCACGCAACGTTCGGAAGTGCCGCTCGTCGAGTGTCAGCACTTTCCTCGTGTCGTGGCGGCGCGAGAGCACGACCAGCGACGCGTCGGCGAGGCCGATGTCGAGGTCGTCGTACCGCCTGATGACGGAGACCGCCTCGTCGATGTCGGAGGGGTGGAAGTCGGCGAGCATATAGGCGCCCGAGGCGACCTCCTTGAGCAGTTCTACCTCGATCTTCGTCCCGGCGAACTTCGTGACGAGGTAGTCGATCTCGGCGAGAACGAAGGGCGAGAGGACGAACGGGCCTTCCGATTCGAGCAGCACGCGGGCGCACGCCGCATGATCCTGCTGATCGGGAAAGAGTGCCGCGATGAGGCCGCTCGTATCGACGAGGATCACTTGCCGAAGCCCTCGAGGAGCTCGTCGACCCGCCGGGCGACCGAGGAGTCACCGAGGCCCCTTCGCGTCAGCGGAACGCGAGGCCTTGGAGCGCGGCTGCTGCGAAGGGAGGTCTCGAGCGCGTCGCGGATCACGTCGGCCTCCGATCGGCCATCGCGTTTCGCCGCACTCTCGATTGCTTTCTTGAGCTCGTCGGGGAGATAGATCGTCGTGCGCTTCATGACACCACAGTATGGCACACACGCCATACGTACGCCATATCATTGTCATCTGAGGCGAATGAGCTTCCAGCGGCCTCCATGTGGCGCCCACGAGCGCACGATCTTCTGGTATAACGCTCACGTCTTCAGGGGATTACGATATGGTCAACAGCATGACCGGCTTTGGCCGGGCCTCCGCGACGGTCGGTGAGCGGTTTCACGTAACGGTCACAGCCAAGAGCGTCAATCATCGTTACCTCGAAGTATCGGTTCGGTTGCCCGAGTTCCTCTGGGAGCTCGAGTCGCAAGTGCGCGGGATTGCGTCGGAGTCGATGTCGAGGGGCAAGATCGACATCTCGGTGCGCGCGCAGCGCGTCAACGACCCCGACTGGTCGGTGCGGGTCGACCAGCACATCGCCCGCGCCCTCGTCCCGAAGCTCAATGAGCTCGTCAGCGAGTTCGGACTTCACCGGATGACCGCGGGCGACCTTCTTCGCGTTCCCGACTTCATCCAGGTGGAAGCGAAGGACGCGGAGCTCGAAGACTCCGAGAAGGACGAGTTCGCCTCGGTCGTACGCGCGGCGCTGGCGGCGGTCAACGTAATGCGGAAGCGGGAGGGGGTCGCCCTTCGCGAGGACATGGCTGCGCGCATCCGTTCGATGAGGGAACGGCGCGAGACCGTCGCCGCCCGGCGTGACGTGCTCATCGCCGAGATGCTCGAGGCGTACCGCGCCCGCGTCCAGGAGATCGCGGCGCAGGCGGGCCTCGAGATTCCCGCCGACAGGCTTGCCGTCGAGACCGTGATGATGGTCGAGAAGGGGGACGTCGCCGAGGAACTCTCCCGCATGGTCTCGCATTTCGACCAGTTCGACGCGGCGCTGGCCGGCAACGAGCCGAGCGGAAAGCGGCTCGACTTCCTCTGCCAGGAGATCCTGCGCGAGATCAACACCCTCGGTTCGAAGTCGAAGTCGTCGGAGCTGCGCGCGGCGGTCGTCGAGCTCAAGTCGGAGGTCGAGCGCGTCCGGGAGCAGGTGCAGAATGTCGAATAGGTCGTCGATCAACATCTCGCCCTCAGGGACGCTGATCGTCGTCTCCGGGCCGTCCGGCGCCGGCAAGACCACGCTCGTGACTCACGTCCGGGAGTATTTCGAGGGGCTCGGGAACCCGCTGCATTTCTCGGTTTCCCACACGACGCGCGAGCCCAGGACGGGGGAGCACGCCGGGGTCGATTACCACTTCGTCGGGCGCGACGCCTTCCTGCAAATGGCTAACCACGGGGAATTTATCGAATGGGCCAACGTTCATGGCCACATGTACGGGACCTCGGTTCGCGAGGTCGAGGTACGCCTCGGATCGGGGCAGGACGTCATCCTCGACATCGACGTTCAGGGGGCCCGGCAGATCGCATCGAACGAGTCGTTGAAGCCGCGGTCGGTGAGCGTGTTCGTATTCACCCCCTCGTTCGACGAGCTCGAAGCGAGGATCCGCGGACGCGGGCTGAACACGGAAGAGCAGATTCAGATGCGACTCGCCGAGGCGCGCCGCGAAGTCGAACACGGGATTCAGTTTTACGACTACGTGATCATCAACGACGACGTCGAGATCGCCACCGACTGCCTGAAGGCGGCGATCATCGCGCGAAAACTACAATCGAGCGGGGCGAAGCAGACCGTCAGGGAGCTCGCGCACCGTTTCCGGGAGGACAAAGTTGGATAGACTGCCTGAGGGTATCGACAGCAAGTTTCGTTACGTGATCCTGGTATCGAAGCGGGCTGAGCAGCTCATCCAGAACCCCACGCCGAAATTTCGGCTCAAGAATCGCAAGGCGACACGCGTTGCGATGGCCGAGATCAACGACGGCTCGGTGAAGTGGCAGCTCGAGCCGCCGGCGGTCGAGACGGACATTCTCGACTTCGTGCCTACGGAAGAGTAGTCGTGAACATCGTCCTGGGAGTTTCGGGAGGGATCGCGGCCTACAAGGCGCCAGATCTCGTCCGGCGCCTCCAGGATACCGGCGCGGCGGTTCGGGTCATTCTGACTCCGAACGCCGCGCGTTTCGTTTCTCCGCTCTCGCTCGCCGCGGTGTCGAACCACGGCGTCGTCGTTGAGCAATGGGGCGACCCGTCGAGCGGCGGCGTCGACCACATCGAGATCGCCCGGTGGGCCCAGCTCCTGTTGGTCGCGCCCGCGACGGCGAACATCATCGCGAAGCTCGCGACCGGCATCGCCGACGACGCGCTCACCACCTACGCGCTCGCGCACCGCGGGCCGATCGCCATCGCTCCCGCGATGAACACCTTCATGCTCGGCCACCCGACCGTGCAGCAGAACCTCGCGACGCTGCGCGCGCGCGGCGTGCACGTCATCGAGCCCGATGCGGGTCTGCTCGCGTGTGGCGACGAGGGCGCGGGGCGCATGCCCGACCCGGAAGCCCTCGCGGCGCGAGCCGCCGCGATACTCGGCCCTCGCGATCTCGACGGTGTCGCGGTGCTCGTCACCGCCGGCCCGACGCGCGAGGCGATCGACCCGGTTCGCTACATCTCGAACCGCTCTTCCGGAAAGATGGGCTACGCGATCGCCGAGGCCGCGAGGCGGCGCGGGGCACGCGTCGTGCTCGTCTCGGGGCCAACGGCACTCCAACCACCTGCCGGAGTGGAGCTCGTGAGCGTCACGACGGCGGAGGAGATGCATCGCGAGGTCATGGCCCGGGCCGCCGCGAGCGCGATCGTCGTGAAGGCCGCGGCCGTGGCTGATTTCACGCCGGTCGAAAAGGCCGAACAGAAGATCAAGAAGAAGGACGGCGTCGAAGCGCTGCAGATCTCGCTCCGAAAGACGCCCGACATTCTCGCCGCCCTCGGCGCGCTCCCGGTGCGACCGTTTCTTGTCGCGTTTGCGGCGGAGACGAACGACGTCGAGTCGCACGCGAGGAAGAAGCTCGAGAAGAAAGGTGCCGACCTCATCGTCGCGAACGACGTTTCCGATGCTTCGATCGGCTTCGACTCGCCTCAGAACGAGGTTGTCGTGATCGGACGGGACGGATGGATCGAGCGGCTTCCGAAGGCCGGCAAGGCGGTGATCGCGGAGCGGATTCTCGACATCGTCGTCGCGAAGCGGGCACGGGGCTCGAAGTGAGCGACGGCGCGCTCCGTGAAGAGCTAGAGCTCCTGCGGGACATCGGTTTCACGCATCTCGACCTCGATGCGGCACGCGCACGCGTCGGACCGCCGACAGTCGTCGCCCCAGCCTCCGATTCGACGGTGATTCGCGAATCGGTCGTCGCTCCGTCGGGCGGTCAATCCGACGATGCGGGCGCCGCGCTCGCGGAGTTCGCGAAGTCGATTGCGGAGTGTGATCTCTGCCGCCTCGCCAGCGGCCGCACGCAGGTCGTCTTCGGTGTCGGGAACCCGAGCGCACGTCTCATGTTCATCGGCGAGGGCCCGGGACGTGACGAGGACATCAAGGGCGAGCCTTTCGTCGGGCGGGCAGGCGAGCTGCTCACCGACATCATCAAGGCGATGAAGCTCCGCCGGGAGGATGTCTACATCGCGAACGCCGTCAAGTGCCGTCCGCCGGAGAACCGGAACCCCGAGCCCGACGAGATGGAGGCCTGCCGCCCGTACCTGATGCGGCAGATCGACCTGATCCAGCCCGAAGTGATCGTGACGCTCGGACGCTTCGGCCTCCAGACGCTCTTCGAACGGTCGATCGCGATCTCGTCGGTGCGCGGCCAATGGATGGACTGGAACGGACGACGCGTCATGCCGACCTACCATCCCGCCTACCTGCTTCGAAATCCGGCTGCGAAGAAGGACGTCTGGTCGGACATGAAGAAGGTCATGGCCGAGCTCGGCATCGCGGTCTGAAGTCGAGTGCATCGGGTGGAGTGCGCAAGCCAAGCTTGCGCCTTTCCTCGGCGGAAGCGGCAGCTGCCGCTCGTCCGCGCGAAATGCACGGGTGAAGCGTTACCCGCTGCTTCTTCCTCACAATCTACTCGACCGCCGAAGCTCCGCTTCGGCAACGGAGTGCGGAAGCTTCGCGTCCGCACTCCACATGAAGTTTCGTGAGACGATAACCGGCGCTCAACATGGCCTCCCAATCCTCTCGTTTCGCCGAGATTGCGATCCCGACTGCTGTCCGGGGCACGTTTACGTACCGGGTTCCCGAGGAACTGGTTGCCGACGTCGTACCGGGGGTTCGAGTCGAGGTCCCGTTCGGCGCGAGGCTCACGACGGGCTTCGTCCTGCGGCTCGCAGACGAAGCGCCGGCTGACATCGCGCGAATCCGGGAGATTCGCGAGGTGCTCGACGAAGAGCACCCGGCGCTGCTGCCTGAAATCGTGGAGCTCTGCGAGTGGGCCTCCGACTACTATCTCGCCCCGATCGGCGAGGTCCTTCGCTCGGCGCTCCCCGCGAACATGAGCGCTCGAGGGAAGCGACGCGCGACCGTCGTCGCGACGGACGACGAGCTCGGCGCACTCATCTCCGATCGCCGCCTCCAGAAGGGTGATCTCTCCGTCGTCGACGCGATCCGGGGAGGAACGCGCGACGTCGCGCGGCTCGGCCGTGCGATGAAGAACGCGCGTGCCGCTCTCGGCCGGCTTCGAGAGGCCGGCGCCGTTCGGATCGAGGACGATCTCCGCGACAACGAGGGGGTCCGGTACGACCGCTTCGTGATTCTGCAGAACGACGAGGGTGAGCTCAGCTCGAAGCAGTCCGAGGTCGTCGACGCCCTGCGCCGCGGTGGTGGAGTCGCGATTCACTCGGCGCTAGTCGACGCGGGCCTCAGTGCGTCGTCGATCTCCACGCTCCACAAGAAGGGCGTCGTCGCGATCGAATCGAGGGCACGGCGACACACGCTCGACGGCTTCTTCGGCGGGATGGAGCCTTCGCCGCTCGGCGAGCTCGACTACTCGGACGAACAGCGCCACGCGATCGACAGCGTGCGCGCGTCGCTCGGGAAATTCGCCGCGTTTCTCCTCCAGGGAGTCACCGGGAGCGGGAAGACCGAGGTTTACATCGAGATCATGCGCGAAGCAGTGAGGCGCGGAGGGCAGGCGATCGTTCTCGTTCCCGAGATCTCGCTGACCCCCGCGCTCGCTGCGCGCCTGAAAGAGCGGTTCGACGACCGGATCGCGATACTCCACAGCGGGCTCTCGCCGAGCGAGCGGTACGATCAGTGGTGGAGGGCGCGCCGCGGCGAAGTCGACGTGGCGATCGGCCCGCGCTCCGCGCTCTTCACGCCGTTCCCGCGCCTCGGAGTGATCATCGTGGACGAAGAAGGAGACGGTGCGTACAAGCAGGAAGAGACGCCGCGCTACAACGCACGCGATCTCGCGGTGGTCCGTGCGCGGATCCGCGGGATCCCCATCGTTCTCGGCTCGGCGACTCCGTCGCTCGAATCGCGAGAGAACACCGAGAAGGGGAAGTACACGCTGCTCAAACTCGACCGGCGAGTCGAGTCGAGGCCGCTCCCGGAGGTCGAGGTTCTCGACATCCGCGGCGAGCGCGGCGAGAAAGAAGATCGCGGGCTGATCATGTTCAGCGGCCGGCTTCGCGAGGAGCTCGGTCGCGTGTTCGACACCGGTGAGCAGGCGATCATCCTGATGAACCGTCGCGGCTACGCGCCTTTCCTTCTCTGCCGCCAGTGCGAGAACGATTTCCGATGCCGCGACTGCAGCGTGACGATGACGGTTCATCGCCGCGAGGGGCTCCTGATCTGTCACTACTGCGGGATGCGCAAACCGATTCCGGAGCGCTGCCCGGCCTGCTCCGGTGAGGTAATGCAGCCGATCGGCTTCGGCACGGAGAAGGTCGAGGAGCGTTTTCGGCAGTACTTTCCGGCGGTGCCGGTGGAAGTGCTCGACCGCGATTCGATCCGGAAGAAGGGCGAGCTCGTTCGAATCCTCGACCGATTCCGCAGGGGAGAAACACGCTGCCTCATCGGAACGCAGATGCTGAGCAAGGGGCACCACTTCCCGGGCGTCACGCTCACCGCCGTCATCAACGCCGACTCGATCCTCGGCTACCCCGACTTCCGCTCCGCGGAGAAGACCTTCTACCTGCTGACACAGGTCGCGGGACGATCGGGCCGCGGAACCACGCCCGGCCGGGTCGTCGTGCAGACCGGCTTCCCGAGCCACTACGCGATTCAGCACGTCGTGCGACACGACTACGACGGCTTCTTCGCGTCAGAGATCGAGTTCCGGCGGAAGTTCCGGTATCCGCCCGTGGCGGGACTGATCGCGATCCTGATTCGAGGCGAGGAGCTGTCGCGAGTCGAGAAGGCTGCACTCGCGCTCGGAAAGCGGCTGGAGGAGCGGGTGCGAGCGATCGCCGACGCGCGGCTACAGGGCCCGGCGCCCGCTCCGCTCGCGCGCATCAAGGGAGTGTTCCGCTACCAGGTCCTCGTCCGGAGCGCCGAACGCGCGAAACTGCGGCGTGCGGTCGACGACGCCTTGCAGGGCGCACTGCCTCCCGGTGTCGAGGTGATCGTCGACGTCGACCCGATCAATATCCTGTAGAAGGCGAGAGGCGAAAGGCGAGGAGCCAGCAAGGCTTCTCCTGCTTCGTTCCCGTTTCTCAACGTGTCGCTGCTTGCCGGAGCCGTCACTCGTCGATACGATCGAGCGATGAGATTCGCCAGCCCCAAGCTCACCGTTCTCGTCGCCTTCTCCCTGCTCATCTCCGGCGCCGCGCTTGCCGCGCCTTCAGCGAAGTCTTCGATCGTATTCATTCAGGACGACTACGCGCGTGCACTGAAGGAGGCGAAGGCGAAGAACGTCCCCGTGTTCGTGGAAGCGTGGGCCACCTGGTGCCACAGCTGTCGGTCGATGAATGCGTACGTCTTCCCCGACCCGGCGCTCGCAAAGTTCTCGGCGAAGTTCGTCTGGGCGGCGATCGACATCGACAAGGCGCAGAACGCGGCAGTGAAGAAGCAGTTCGTCATCGAAGGTGTGCCTTCGTTCTTCATCGTCGACCCGGCGGACGGATCCGTGGCTCTTCGCTGGCTCGGCTCGGCGACGGTGGCGCAGCTCTCCGACATCCTCGACGACGGCACCAAGTCGGTCGCGAAGAAGAACGCGCAACGTGTCGACAAGGCTCTCGCGAAGGCCGATCGCCTCTACGGCGAGGGGAAGAATTCCGAGGCCGCGGTCGCGTACCAGGAAACGCTCGCGATGGCGCCGAAGGGCTGGTCGCGCTACGGCCGCACCACCGAGTCTTTGCTGTTCGCGCTGCAGAGCAGCAAGCAATACGGAACCTGCGTCGCTCGCGCGGAGCGGGAGTACCCCCGCTTCAGGAACTCCTCTTCGGCCATGAACATCGCGGCGCTCGGGCTCGACTGCGCATTGAGCCTCGGCAAGGACGTCGTCGAGCGCGCGGCCACGGTCACGCGTTTCGAAGCGATGGCTCGCGAGGCGATGGACAACGAGCGCGTCGTGGTCGCGGCCGACGACAGGTCGGGGCTCTACATCGTGATGATCGGAGCGCGCGAGGACGTGAAGGACGAGGAAGGGGCCCGGAAGCTCGCAGCGGAGTGGTCCGCGTTCCTCGACCGGGAGGCGGCGAAGGCCGCGACGCCCGAGGCGCGCACGGTCTTCGACTCGCATCGCCTTTCCGCGTATATGGAGCTCGGCGAGCCGGCCAGGGCGATCCCGATGCTCGAGCAGTCCGAGCGCGACTTCCCCGACGATTACAACCCTCCGGCCCGGCTGGCGGCGGCGTACAAGGCGATGGAGAAGTACGAGGATTCGATCAAGTGCGCCGATCGCGCTCTGTCTCGCGCTTACGGACCGCGCCGCCTCACGATCTACCGCACGAAGTGCGACTCGCAGATCGGACTCGGAGACACCGCCGGTGCGCGCTCGACGATGGAGGAGGCGATCGCGATGGCCGAAGCCCTTCCCGACGGGCAGAAGAACGAACGCACGATCGCGTCGCTCAAGGAGAAGCTGGCGAGTATCGAAGCGAAGCCGGCCGCGGCGCAGTAATCGGCGCGGATCCTTTCCCCGACGTGCGAGGGCATGCAGGAAAGGCCCGTCAGCCCCCGGTGACCGGCGCCGCGTGCTCGACGAACCGGAGCTCGGGCATTGGAGGATGCGCCAGCACGCGTTCGTAGATCTTCGAGAAGATGTCGCGGTCGAGTGGCGCAGCCTTGTCGGCGGCGCGGAAGAGGATGTCGCCGATCGAGAGGACGCAGGCGAACACTCCCTCGCCATGAGACTTGTCGAACGAGTGCAGGGTGCTGCGGCGGCGGAACTGCTTCTCGTCGAGCGCTCTGAGGGCTCCGGCGGCATTGTCGAAGGCATTCTGCAGGCGGGTCGAGATCGGCGCGTCGTGAGCGACCGACGTGCGCCGGAAATGCCGGTTGTGGTCGGCGAGGCGGTCGAGCCAGCGGAGCGCCGCAACGAGCAGGTCGCTCGTCGCTGCCGCATCGGCCGGGGCGCTCGCGCGTCCGCTCTCCACGGCCGAGGCGATGATGATCGCGATCGTGCGCAGTCGGGTGTCGACGCGCTCGACGATCTCGGCGAGCGGCGGAATGTGCATCATTTCCTGCGTGGTTTCGGGATCCATTTTGTGGGTAGCCTCGACTCGCCCCAACCCGCGACGGCGGCCGATTCTTCCTGTTGCGGCCAGCCTCGGAGGCTTCAGCATCACGAAACCTCGTGATGTCCTGCCACGAGTTTGACCGTCAGTCACCCATCTGTTAGCGTTCGCGCGATGAGTACCGACCTTGCGTCGATCGAAGAGCCGCTTCTCCAGCTCCGGAGGCAGATTCAGGAGCTGGCCGAGGCAGGCGAGGACACCGCACCCCTGGAAGGGGAGCTCGGCAGGCTGACGCGCGACGCCTACGCGAAGCTCTCGCCCTGGCAGACGACGCTGGTTGCGCGGCACGGCCTTCGCCCCTACACGCTCGACTTCATCGCGATGCTCTTCGAGGATTTCGTCGAGCTGCACGGCGACCGCAAGTTCGCGGACGACTCTTCGATCGTCGGCGGATTCGGGCTGTTCAACGGGGTTTCGTGCGCCGTAATCGGCCACCAGAAGGGCCGCGACACGAAGGAGAAGATCGCCCGGAACTTCGGGATGTCGCGCCCCGAGGGTTACCGCAAGGCCCTGCGCCTGATGAAGACCGCGGAGCGGTTCGGGCGGCCGATCTTCACTTTCATCGACACTCCGGGCGCCTACCCGGGCGTCGGAGCCGAGGAGCGGGGCCAGGCGGAAGCGATCGCGGTGAACCTGCGCGAGATGGCGGGCCTCAAGGTCCCGATCATCGTCACGGTGACGGGCGAGGGAGGAAGCGGAGGTGCGCTGGCGCTGGGTGTTGGCGATCGCGTCTTCATGCTCGAGCACTCCGTCTATTCGGTGATTTCTCCCGAGGGCTGTGCCGCGATCCTCTGGAAGGATCCGACGGCCGCGAGCAGAGCGGCCGAGGTCATGCGAATTACGGCAAAGGATCTCAAGCGCCTCGGCGTCATCGACGAGATCATCCCCGAGCCCGAAGGCGGTGCGCACACGAACCACGTGCATGCCGCGGCGCTTCTGCGCCCCTACCTGGAGAGCGCGCTGTCCGAGTTGATGGCGATGGCGCCCGACAGGCTGCCCGATCACCGGTACGACAAGTTCCGGAAGATGGGCGTGTTCGAGGTGTAGGTCTGCGCCTTCCGCTCTACTCCGCGTAGAAACCCGCTGTGCGACTTCCCGAACCGCTATCATCGGGCGATGCTGTTTGACCGATGGATCCTTCACGACGACGACGGCGAGGGCCTGCCTCTCGAATCGCCGCTGCTGCAGCGTGCAGCACATCGTCGCGGGATTCGCGACGCGGAAACCGCGCGGCTCTATTTCGCGCCTTCGGTCGATGATCTCCATGACGCGCGCCTGATCCACGGAATGGACGGCGCCTGCGAGCGCATCGAGCGCTCGATCGGCGCGCGCGAGCCGATCCTGATCTATGGAGACTATGACGTCGACGGAGTGACGTCGATTGTTCTTCTTCGCGCGGTGATCCGGAGGCTCGGCGGCGACGTCGGCTACGTCGTTCCGCACCGCCTCGTTCACGGCTACGGGCTCAAGACCGAGGTGATCGAGTCGGTCCTGCGCGAGAAGGCGATCAAGCTGGTCATCACCGTCGACTGCGGAATCTCGTCGGTGGAGCCTGTCCGGCGCGCGCTCGAGCAGGGCATCGACGTGATCGTCACGGATCACCATCTTCCGCCGGGCACGCTTCCCGACGCCGTGGCACTGCTGAACCCGAAGATCGAAGGCTGTGCGTACCCGTTCCCCGACCTCGCCGGTGCGGGAGTGGCATTCAAGCTGGGATGCGAGCTTCTGCGGCGCGCGAACGACTCGATGTCGGTAGAGTCGCTGTTGAAGATTGCGGCGATCGGAACGATCGCCGACGTCGCGCCTCTCGTCGGCGAGAACCGCGTCATCGCCAAGCTCGGCCTCGCCGGACTCGAGACGACGACGAATCGGGGATTGCGCGCGCTGCTCGAGGAGTGTGGAATCCGTGGCGGTGCGCCGAAGGCGGCCGATATCGGATTCCGGGTCGGGCCTCGAATCAACGCGGCCGGGCGGCTTCAGTCGGCTGACACCGCGATCGAGCTCTTCGCGGCCCGCAACGACGATGAGGCCCGATCGATGGCGAAGGAGTTGAGCCGGCTCAACAACGAGAGACAGGCGAAGGAGAGGGAGCTTCTAGCGGCTGCCGACGCCATGATCGGGGCGATGCCCGATGTTCCCGCCGCCCTCGTTCTCGCGGCGGAAGACTGGCACCGCGGCGTCGTCGGCCTCTGCGCCGGCCGGATCGCGCAGAAGCACAACCGCCCGACGCTGGTCATTTCCCTCGAGAACGGGATGGCGGTCGGGTCGGGAAGGAGCATTCCGTCGATCGACCTCCATGCATCGATGGAGAAGCATCTCGACCTGTTCGAGCACTTCGGCGGACACTCGCATGCCTGCGGATTCTCGATGCGGTCGGAGCTCGTCCCGGAGCTGGCGAGGAGACTCGCGGGCGACCTCGCGACGCTCCCCGTGGAG
>JAMPYE010000635.1 GCA_023700825.1 Thermoanaerobaculia bacterium
CTCTCGCACCGCAACGCGCAGTTCATGAACAACGAGGTGCCGGGCGTCTCCGTGCCCGACGACGTGCTCGAGCGGATGCGCCTGGCGAACGAGAAGAGCAAGGAGCACGCGCTGCACGAAGGCATCGCGATCGCGCGCGAGGTGCTCACCCGCGTTCGCGGCGAGGTCGCCGGCGTGCAGGTCTCCGCGCCGATGGGCCGCGTCGACTTCGCGCTCGAAGTGCTCGACGGGTTCGTCGAAGCGAAGGCGAAAGGCGAAAGGCGAGAGGCGAGGAGCAGGCCGGAGCAGGCGTGAGGCGGAGGATCGCTTCACCTCGTAGGCGAGCATTCCGATACCCGGCTCTTCGATGATCCGTTTGGAGCAGCAGCACTTCGGAGGGTGCCGCTGGAAGTCGCCCCGCGTTGCGGGGCGACGCGCAGGCAGGAGTGCCTGCGCCACAGCTACTGCGGCGCGTTAGGCGGATCGAGCGTCAGCTTCATCGAGCCGAAGTCGAGCGTCACGCGAAACCTGTGCAGGAAGTCCTCGCCGATCAACCCCACCGCGCCCGTCGTCTCCGAAGAGTAGAGCGGAAGCGTCTCGAAGGTCCCCTCCCACCGGGCGATGCCGACGGCGACGTCCTCGACCATGATGCCGCGCTTGGTCGCGCCGCCGAGCCCCTGCAGCTCGGTGCCCTGGTACATCTTCGCGAAGCCCCGCTGCAGCTTCCAGCGGCTGATCTCGACGCTGTTCAGGTAGGTGATCTCCGAGCCGGTGTCGAGCTGGAAGAGGAACCACCCCTGGCCGTTGACGGCGCCGTGAACGTACGGCTTCGAATTGAGGATGAAGAGATTCTGGTCGGCCGCGGGCGAGCGCTCCGCCGCCTCGAGATAGTGGAACTTCGCGGTGGAGGCGTCGAAGTCGAGCTCGATGCGGAACTCGCGGAGCAGGTTCGCCCCGATCAGAAGGTCGATGTGGAACGGCGTGCGGTTGAGCGTGACGAACTTCATCTTCTCGCCGGCCATGACCGCGACGGGCACCGACTCGACTTCCATCTCTCCGAGCGTGATCCGGTCGATCATCGCGAAGCGCACCTCGATCGGCTCGCCGAGCAGGCCGAAGAAGGTGCCGGTGGAGTCGCCCAGCGGCCGGAGCTTCGCCTCCCCGGCCAGACGGTCGGAGACGATCGTCATGACGGCGCCGGAGTCGATGATCCCCATGACCGTCGCGTCGTTCACGCGGGTCTCGATCCGCGGGATCGAGGGCGCCTTGTGCTCGATCCGCACGACGGTGTCACGCGCGCGCGGCACCACGAACGTCTTCTCCGACTGAAGCGCCTCGAGCAGGCGGAGGTGCCACGGCCGGATCTCGAGCCCGTACTCGATCGCCTTCTCCGCCCAGTGGAGCGCCGCGGCATAGTTCCGGTCGAGCCACTCGGCCTGGGAGAGGTTCCACGCGATGTCGGCGTAGGCGTCGCGAAACGGCTTCTTCAGCAGCGCCGCGCGAAGGTGCCGCTTCGCTTCCTCGAAGCGCCCCGAGACGAGCTCCGCTTTCCCGAGCGCCGCGAGCTCCGCGGTCGTAGGGTCGGTCTTCGCGTCGACGATCGCGGCGAGCGCGACTGCCCGCGGATAATCGCCCACCTCCACGAGATCCTCCACGCGGTTCGCCGCGCGGATCGTGTCGTCGGGCTTGATCAGGAGCGGCGCGATCGACACCTCGGAGCGCAGGGCGCAGCCGGTCGTCACGAAGACTCCCAGGGCGAGCGCCAGCGCTCCCGCAACCGCTCTTGCGACCGCGGGACGTTCCATCATTCGCCGCCTCGTCATGGTGTCGTCAGCATAGAACCGGGCGGGCCAGACCGCTGGAAACAAACGACAAACTGCATGTGACACGGCGGTGTCGGGCCGGCGGCGCCCCATCCTCGGCGACGATGTAAACGCCCGCGCCGCACGATGAGTCTAAACTCCAACCACACCACGAATACAGGCCACTGGTTTCACGGGAGCCCCCAACCCGGCAGTGCGGAGGTCCAGGCGATGGAGCCGTATCGTTCGATGCTCAGCCGTATTCTCGGAGCCGCGTTGCTCGTCGCGACGACATCCGTACCCGCGACCGCCGAACCCGGCGCGGACCCCGCCGGCACGACGGATGCCGCAAACCGCGACTGCACCTTCGATACGGGACGATGGGAGCGCCCCGAGCGGCGCTGGCGCGAGCTGACGCGCGCGGCCGAGCTCCTGACCGCCGAGGCGGCAACGTCGCGTCGCCGCCCCTCGCGCCCGTCCGATTCGCCTCCCGCGGTTCCCCGCAGGAACTTCGTCGACGACGAAATCTTCGGAACGATGGAATCCGCGGGCGTGAGGCCGACGCGTCTCGTCACCGACGAGGAGTACATCCGGCGCGTGACGCTCGACCTGACGGGCGACATTCCCCCCGCCGCGCGCGTGAAGACGTTCCTCGCCGACACCCGCGCCGACAAGCGCGAGCAGCTCGTCGACGAGCTGCTGCAGTCGGAAGCGTTCGTGAACCGCTGGACGATGTGGTTCGGCGATCTCGTGCAGAACGTCGTCGTCGCCAGCAACACGCGGCTCTACAACCCCGGACGCAACGCCTACTACAACTGGATCCGCGACTCGATCCGCGCGGGCAAACCTTACGACGTGATGGTTCGCGAGCTCGTCGCGGGCGCGGGCGACAGCTACGTCTCTGGCCCCGCAAACTACGCGGTGCGGCAGATCCAGCGCAACGGCCCGCCGCAGGACACGTATGACAATCTCGCCGCGAAGTCGGTCGAGAAGTTCATGGCGACTCCCTTCGAGTGTCTCTCGTGCCACAGCGGCGCAGGACATCTCGAGCTCGTCAACTCGCATCTCGCGCGGAAGGAGCGGAAGGACTTCTGGGGGACGGCGGC
>JAMPYE010000054.1 GCA_023700825.1 Thermoanaerobaculia bacterium
CCGATCACCGCGCTCAGCGGCGTGATCTCCAGCCTTTCGAGGCTCAACTCAGGCCACCCTCCTACTGGTACGCGTAGATGTCGACATTGGCACGGAGGCGGAGTTGATCGGTCCAGCGGCGCACTTCCGCCGCCAGTCTCTCGGCTCGCAGTAACTCCCGCAACTGCTCGCGCACCGCCGCGAGCGGCGGAACCGGCCTTCCTTCATCGCGCTTCTGCTGGCTCCAGGTTCCCTGATAGTAATCCTCGATCTCTTCGAGCGACACGAAGATCAGAGGCGCGAAGCGCTCGTCGATGTAGGCCTCGACCTGGAGTCTCTGCCTGATGAGACCCCGCAGGTCTTCCTCGATCATCCCGATCCCGGCAAGTCGCGCGATGAACTGTTCTCTCGACTCGCCGACTGGCACGAGTCGCTCGATCCTCGCGTCGACGTCCTCGGGATGCACGTCCTTCAAACCGAACCGTTCGGCGTCGCGCCGCTGGAGCATGAACTCGATGGACTCTCCGAGGACCCTCCGTCGATAGGCCTCCGCCGTCTCGCCCTCTTTGAGAGGAATCAGGTTGGCACTCGCCATTCGCTCGATCTCGCTCGTCGTCAGCACCTGGCCCTCGACCACGGCCGCGATCCGGTCGATGATCTCCGCCCGTGCGCGCCCTGCCGGGCCGAAAAACGCGAAGAGCAGCGCGAGCGCAAACAGGTTGCTGTGGAAACGGCGAGTCATGAGAGCTCACTGCGCACTTTGCGCCGGTGGCCGGGGAATCGTCAACTGTCTCGACCCGTTGACCTTGACACTCTCGCTCGCGCTTTCTACATTGGCACTCGTGAGCCGAGAGTGCTAACGATGGCCGCGCGACCCGGATCCCTGCCCCAGAAGTCCACCCTCCGGCTGGAGGATCTCGAGCCGCGCTTCCGCGACGTTCTGAGGGAGATTGTGCTCGAGTACGTTTCGAGCGGCGAGCCGATCAGCTCGCGATCGCTTGCGAAGAGCGGCCGGTTCGGCCTTTCGCCGGCGACGCTTCGGAACGTCATGGCCGATCTCGAGGATCTCGGGTTCCTCCATCAGCCGCACACCTCGGCCGGGAGGATCCCGACCGATCGCGGCTATCGCTACTTCATCGACCACCTCATGCGCTCCAGGAGGCTGACGCAGCTGGAGCGCGAGCAGATCGATGGCGAAGTGGGACGCGCGGACGAAGTCGACGAGATGATGCATCACGCCTCGCGCCTGCTGTCGAAGCTCAGCGACCAGGTGGGCATGATCTTCATGCCGAAGCTCACCCAGCTCGTGATGAGGAGCATCGACTTCATCCCCGTTTCCGACACGAAGGTGATGTGCGTGATCGTCGGGACCAACGGTGTGGTCGTGAACCGGATTCTCGAGGTACCGCACGTGCGGGGGCGCGAGGAACTCGAACGGATCGGCCGTTATCTGACGACGGAGTTCGCCGGCTCGACGCTCGAAGGTTTTCTCGAAGCGCTTCGTGCCGCGGTCTCGGGCGAGCGTGCGCAGGAAGACCGCAGCTGGCGCGAGTCGATCGAATTCAGCATGAACGCCGTCGAGGAAGTCGTTCCGGTCGATCAGGAGCTCTGCGTCGAGGGGACGATGTCGGTCATTCGCAAGCCGGAGTTCTCCGAGGGTGGCGCGCTCAGCCGGATTCCGGTCGTCCTCGAGCACAAGAGCGAGCTCGTTTCGATCCTCAACGACCTGCTGGTCTCGGGGGGAACCCAGATCCTCGTCGGCTCGGAAAACAACTTCACTCGCGCCTATAACGCCAGCCTCGTCGTGACGAGCTATGGCCCCGCCGGGCGCCCACTCGGGCTGGTCGGCATTCTGGGTCCGACGCGCATGGAATATGCGAGAATGGCTCCTCTGGCAGACTATCTGGCCAAGGCGCTCACTCGGAAGGTCGAGGAGACCGAACAGGAGAACGAGTCTTGACTGAACGAGACGATCTCGACTCGAACGTCGAGGATGACGCTTACGTGATCGAAGACAGCGGCGAAACGCTCGAAACGTTCGATCTGGAGGCCGAAGTGCAGGCTGCCCGCGAGTCGGGGGAAGAGTCCGGAATCGCCCCCGTTGCCGAGAGTGCCCAGGTGGAAGAGTTGCGCAAGGAGATCCATGATCTCCGCGACCGCCTGCTCCGCTCGCGCGCCGACATCGACAATTTCCGCAAGCGCACCGAGCGTGAGAAGCAGGACTTTTACCGTTACGCCCTTTCGGACATCATGCGCGAACTGCTTCCTGTGCTCGACAACTTCGAGCGGGCGCTTGCCGCGAAGGCACAGTCGGCGGAGGACGTCCTCGTCGGCGTCGATCTGATCTACAAGCAACTATCAGACGTGCTCAGCAAGGCGGGGCTCCGTCCGATCGACGAGGCGGGCGTTCCGTTCGATCCCAGCATCCACGAGGCGGTCGCGCGCGACGAGGAATCGACTCTTCCCGCGCACGCGGTGGCGTCGATTTTCCAGAAGGGTTACATGCTGAACGAGCGACTCGTCCGCCCCGCGATGGTGATGGTCTCGACGGGAAGCGCCTCGGATTCGGAGGCCAACCCCACGGTCGACGCAGACGAAGCGAGCGAAGGCTAGGCAATGGCGAAGATTCTCGGCATCGATCTGGGGACGACGAATTCGTGCGTCGCAGTCGTCGACGTGGCGACTCCGCAGGTCATCCCGAATCGTGAAGGAAGCCGCACGACGCCGTCGGTCGTCGGTTTCACCGAGGATGCCGAGAGGCTCGTGGGCCAGATCGCGAAACGGCAGGCGATCACCAATCCTTTCAATACGGTCTACGCGATCAAGCGCGTCATCGGCCGAAAGTTCGCCTCCGAGGAAGTAACGCACGCGAAGAAGGTGCTTCCCTACCAGGTCGTGCCGGCGCAGAACGGTGACGTCAAGGTCAAGATCCGCGACCGAGAGTTCTCCCCCGAGGAGATCTCCGCGTTCATCCTGATGGAGATCAAGGCATTCGCCGAGGAGTTCCTGGGCGAAGAAGTGGGCGAGGCGATCATCACGGTGCCCGCGCACTTCAACGACGCGCAGCGCCAGGCGACGCGAGACGCGGGTCGGATCGCAGGGCTCGAGGTTCTCCGCATCATCAACGAGCCGACCGCTGCCGCGCTCGCCTACGGGCTCGATCAGAGCCGTAACCGCAACATCGCCGTCTACGACCTCGGCGGCGGCACCTTCGACGTGTCGATCCTCAAGCTCGAGGACGGGCTCTTCGAGGTGCTGTCGACCTCGGGCGACACCTATCTCGGCGGAGAGGATTTCGACAAGCGGATCACCGACTGGCTCATCGAGGGGTTCATCAAAGACGCGGGCATCGATCTGCGCGAGGACCGCATGGCGCTCCAGCGCCTGAAGGAGGCGTCGGAGAAGGCGAAATGCGAGCTCTCCATGAACGAAGAGACGCGCATCACGCTTCCGTTCATTTCCGCCGATGCGTCGGGACCGAAGCACCTCAACCGGGTGCTGGCCCGCGCCGACTTCGAGGCGATGGTCGAGGACCTGATTCAGCGGACGATCGACCCCGTGAACGACGCGCTCTCGCAGGCGGGGCTCACCGCCGAGAAGATCGACGAGGTCGTTCTCGTCGGCGGGCAGACACGCATGCCGCGCGTGGTCGAGGCGGTCCGCAAGGCCTTTGGGCGCGAACCCGACCGGAACATCAATCCCGACGAAGTCGTCGCGATCGGAGCCGCCATCCAGGGCGGCATCATGCGTGGCGACATCAAGGACATGGTCCTGCTCGACGTCACGCCGCTCTCGCTCGGCGTCGAGACCAACGGCTCGCTGTTCACCAAGATCATCGAGCGTAACTCGACGATCCCGACGAAGAACTCGATGATCTTCACGACCGTCTCGGACAACCAGACGAAGGTCCAGGTTCACGTTCTCCAGGGCGAGCGCGAGTTCGCCAAGGAGAACAAGAGTCTCGGGAAGTTCGACCTCGTCGGCATCCCGGCCGCGCCGCGCGGCGTGCCGCAGATCGAGGTGACGTTCAGCATCGACTCGAACGGCATCGTCAACGTGACGGCGGTCGACCAGGCGACCGGACAGTCGACCGGCGTCCAGATCAATCCCGCGGGCGGCTTGTCGAAGGACGAGATCGACCGTCTCGTCAAGGACGCTCACGAGCACGCCCGGAGCGATGCGGCCCGCAGGGAGCAGCGCTCGCTGATGAACCGTCTCGAGGGAATGATCTACACGAACGAAAAAGTCTTTCGCGAATTCAGCAAGCTCCTCAACGATCCGGACAGAGACCGGGTGCAGAAGGTGATCGCGAAGAGCAAGGAAGCCCTCAACAGCGAGTCGAAGCAGGCGCTCAACGATGCAATTTACGAGATGCAGCTCGCGTCGAAGGTACTCACGAGCGTCATGCTTTACAACCCGATGAAGTCCGCGCTGGGAACGGAAGAGCCGCAGCAGAAGTGATTCGCGAGCGAGCCCCTTCCAGCCACCGAGCCGATCCCCCACTCCGACCATGAGTTCCACGCAAAAACGCGACTACTACGAAGTCCTCGGCGTCAATCGCGACGCGAGCCTCGAGGAGATCAAGAAGGCCTACCGCCGCCTTGCGGTGAAGCACCATCCCGACAAGAACCCCGAGCACGCCGACGCCGAGGAGAAGTTCAAAGAAGCGTCCGAGGCCTACAGCGTCCTCTCCGACCAGGAGAAGCGCGCGCGCTACGACCGCTTCGGCCACCAGGGCGTCGGGAGCCAGCCGTTCGACGCAGCCGACTTCGTCGATTTCTCCGACATCCTCGGCGATCTCTTCGGTCTCGGTGACATGTTCGGCGGCGGCCGCAAGAGGGGCACGCGTCCCGTGCGCGGCGCCGACCTCCGCTACGACGTGACGATTTCCTTCGAGGAGGCGGTCTTCGGCAAGGAGCTGGAGGTAGAGATCCCGCGCAGCGTCACCTGCACCGGCTGCAAGGGGACCGGAGCGAAGGCGGGAAGCTCGCCGATCAGCTGCACCGGATGCGGCGGCCGCGGTCAGGTCCGATTCCAGCAGGGCTTCTTCGCCGTCTCCAGGACCTGCCCGCAGTGCGGCGGCGCCGGCCAGGTCATCAAGGACAAGTGCAGCGACTGCGGCGGCGCGGGCCGGGTTCGGGAGACGCGCAAGATCACGATTCGGATTCCGCAGGGAGTCGACGAAGGGTCGAGGCTGCGTGTCGGCGGTGAGGGCGAAGGCGGGATCAACGGAGGCCCTGCCGGGGATCTCTACGTCTTCATCGACGTCGCCGAGCACAAGCACTTCGTCCGCAAGGACTACGACGTGCACGCCGAGGAGGCGGTCAGCTTCGCGCAGGCGGCGCTCGGCGCGGAGATCCGCGTGAAGACGGTCTGGGGCGACGAGACGGTCGCGATCCCCGCGGGCACGCAGCCGCAGGAGACGATACGCCTCCGCGGCAAGGGCGTGCCCTACGTCGAAGGGAACGGCAAGGGCGATCACTTCGTCCACGTGAAGGTGCGCGTCCCGAGGTCGCTCAACGACGAGCAGCGACGCCTCCTCGAGGAGTTCGCCGAGCTCGAGGGCGACGACGTGAGAGAGCGTGGCGTCCTCGATAAGGTGAAGGAGTTCTTCAGTTAGGCGAGAGGCGAAAGGCGAGAGGCGATAAGCAGGCAGACGCAAGAGCGGCGCTTACGCGCCGCTTTTTCCTGACTTCCAGGTGCAGAGTAGCGAGAGTAAAAGGCAGACCTTCCGTCCAGCGCTCTGCCTTCTGCCTGCTGATCGCCTCTCGCCTATCGCCTTTCGCCCGCGCTGCAAAACGCCCCAGCCCACCACTCCCCCCGCGTCCGCTCGTCGGCGAGCTTCAGGCCATGCGTGACCGCGGCGGCGATCACGTCGTCTTTCTGCGTGACCAGGATCCCGCTCGTGATCAGGCGGCCGGAAGGAGCGAGGGACGGGACGACGTCGGGGAGCAGCTGAATGATGACGTGCGGCAGGATGTTCATCGTGATGACGTCGAACCGGTGTGACGGCGCGAGCGCCTCGGCGGACGCGAAGAAGTACGAGACCTGACCCTCCGCGACACCGTTCCGCGCGAGGTTCTTTGCGACGACGCCCCACGTGTCGGCCAGGTCGTTGTCGAATCCGAAGACGCGGCGCGCGCCGAGCTTCGCCATCGCGATCGCGAGGATCCCACTGCCGGTGCCGACGTCGAGCCCCGTCGCGCCGTGGAGTTCCATCCCTTCGAGAAGCTCGAGGCACATCCACGTGGTCTCGTGCGACCCGGTGCCGAAGGCCTGTTCCTGCGGGATGACGATCGCGATCCGGCCGGTGTCGGCGATGAGCTCCGCGCGCGGAGCCACGACGAAGCATCCGCCGATCTCCATCGCCACGAGCGAGTCTTCGTAGTGGGCCAGCCAGTCGATGCGCGGCCTCGACGATGGACGGAGCGTGAGGCCCTCCACCTCGGCGAGCTGAGTCTCCGCGATCGCCAGCGAGGTCGCGTCCGGGAACCAGGCGATCACCAGCGTCCGTCCGCCCGCCGACTCGTGGGAGCTGCCCGACGAGCCGGCGGCGTAGAGATGGGCGGCCACCAGGTCGATCAAATCGTCGCGATCGTCGGGAACCGAGATCTCGAGCACGGGGTCGAACGACGAGGGCTCCGGGCTTTCGCCCGGAGCCCCGGAGTTCTCGTCGCTGCGCCTGTCGCTCACGACCGCTTCACGATCGGCACGTAGTCGCGCCGTGCCGGGCCGGTGTAGATCTGCCGCGGCCGCGAGATCTTCTGGTCGTCGTCCTCGAGCATCTCGACCCACTGCGAGAGCCAGCCCGAAACGCGAGGGATCGCGAAGAGCACCGGGAACATGTCGACGGGGAACTTCATCGCCTGGTAGATGAGCCCCGAGTAGAAGTCGACGTTCGGGTAGAGCTTGCGCGTGACGAAATAGTCGTCCTCGAGGGCGATCCGCTCGAGCTCGAGCGCGATGTCGAGCAGCGGGTTGCGTCCCGTGACCTCGAACACGTCGTAGGCGATCTTCTTGATGATCGTCGCACGCGGGTCGTAGTTCTTGTAGACGCGGTGGCCGAAGCCCATGAGGCGCGTTCCATCGCCTCCCTTGACCTTCTTGATGAACTCGGGGATCGCGCTGGTCGACCCGATATCCTGCAGCATGCGCAGCACGGCCTCGTTCGCGCCGCCGTGGAGCGGGCCGTAGAGCGCGGCCGCTGCGCCGGCAACCGCGGAGTACGGGTCGACGCGCGAGCTCCCGATGCTGCGCATCGCGCTCGTCGAGCAGTTCTGCTCGTGGTCGGCGTGGAGGATGAAGAGCACTTCCAGCGCCCGCTCGAGCGCCGGGTTGGGCTTGTACTTCAGCTCCGTCATCCGGAACATCATGTTCAGGAAGTTGCCGGTGTAGCTGAGGTCGTTGTCGGGGTAGGCGAACGGCATGCCGACGATGTGGCGGTAGGAGAACGCGGCGAGCGTCGGCAGCTTGGCGATCAGCCGGTGGATCTGTCGCTTGCGGTTCTCCGGGTCGCCGATGTTCTTCGCATCCGGATAGAAGGTCGAGAGCGCCGCGACGGTCGAGATCAACATCCCCATCGTCGACGCGTTGTAGCGGAAGCCGTCGATGAACTTCTTGACGTTCTCGTGGATGATCGTGTGGTGCGTGATGTCGCGCACCCAGTCGTCGAGCTGCGGTTTGTTCGGCAGCTCGCCGTGAAGCAGCAGGTACGCGCACTCGAGATAGGTCGCCTTTTCCGCGAGCTGCTCGATCGGGTAGCCGCGGTACTCGAGGATGCCCTTGTCGCCGTCGATGTACGTGATCGCACTGCGACACGACGCCGTGTTCATGAACGCCGGGTCGTAGGTCATCAGGCCGAAGTCGTCGTCGCCCGTCTTGATCCTTCGAAGATCGGTCGCCTTGATCGTGCCTTCGGCAATCGGTACCTCGTAGACCTTGCCCGTGCGGTTGTCCGTAATGGTGAGGGTTTCCCGGGACATCGCGACCACCTCCGCTCCTCGTGTCTTCGGGCCGTAATCTACCATGAGTGGGACGACGCTCCGGACGCGGAAACGGAACGTTCACGGTCTCCGCGGGGGCCCGATCTGGCAGTCCGGCCTCGGCGTCAGCGACCGGCCGAAAAGTCCGTCGCTCCGCCCTCGCGCAGATCGCCCCACAGCGTACCGACGACGACCAGACCCGCGATCGCTGCCGTCTCGGCGCGAAGCCTTCGCGGTCCGAGCCTTCGGATTTCGCATCCACGGGAGCGCGCCAGCTCGAGCTCGTCCTCGCTCCATCCGCCTTCCGGACCGACGAGGACCACGACTCTCCCGGGCGCGCTTCCGATCGTTCGCGTCTCCGGGGCGTCCGCGTCGAAGAGCAGTCGCGGGCAGTCGCGCGCGAGCAGCGCGGCGAACGGCTCGGGCTCGCCGAGCTCGGGAACCGTCGCGCGCCCCGACTGTTTCGTCGCTTCGAGCAGGATTCGCCGCCAGCGTTCGAGCTTTCCCGGAATCCGTTCCGGCTTCGTGTCGATCCGGGCGCTGATGACCGGCGTCACGCGGGAGACGCCGAGCTCGCAGCTCTTCTGGAGCACGAGCTCGAACCGCTCGGGTTGGATGATCGCCGCGGCGAGCTCGATCACGAGCGGGGACTCGCGCGCGGTGACGATCGTGTCCCGGATCTCGAGCTCCACGACGGAGCGAGAGACCGCGCGCACGACCGCTTCGGCGGCGACTCCGTGGCCGTCGATCAGCTCGACGATTTCGCCCTCGCGCACGCGACTGACCCGTGCCGCGTGATGGAGCTCGTCGCCGTCGAGCCCGACGATCGCCCCTGGCGTGAACGGCCCGCGGGCGAGGAATCGCGCTTTCACGCCCGAACGATAGCCGATTCTCGCGCCGCGAACCACGCAGGCTCCGCCGGTCGCGTCGCAACCCGCGTCGCGGATTCGGGCTAGAATCGCGCCCGCATGCACGATCGCTGGCCCCGCTCGAAGGTAGCGCTTCTCGGAGTGTTCTTCGTCTCCGGCGTGAGCGCGCTGGTCTACCAGATCGTCTGGCTGAAGCACCTCGGCTTCGTTTTCGGCAACTCGATCTATGCCGCGGCAACGCTGATCGCCGTCTATCTCGCCGGTCTCGGCTTCGGAGGCTACCTCTTCGCGGGCGCCTTCCGCCGCCGAAACCCGCTGCTGGTCTACGCCGTGCTCGAGGGCGTCATCGGTCTGCTGGGATCGATGTCACCTCATTTTTTTCGTTGGCTCGACGGCGTATACGTCTGGGCGTATTCGTCGATCGGCGACTCGCCGGCGACGCTCTCCGTCGCGAGGGTGGCGATGGCCGCGCTCTTCCTGCTCCCGCCGACGATGCTGATGGGCGGCACGCTTCCCGTGCTGGTTCGCTGGTTCACGGGTGACCGGCTCGAGGGAGGACGCGCCGTCTCCTCGCTCTACGCCGTGAACACGTTCGGCGCAACGGCCGGGGTCGCGTTTGCGGGTTTCTACGCGATTCCGACGATCGGCCTGCTGCTGACGCTGACGGTCGCCGTCGCGCTCAACTTCATGCTCGCCGTCGTTTCGCTCGTGCTCGCATGGATCGGAAAAGCTCGCGACGAGGCGGACGCGCACGCGACGCCGGGTGACGAAGAGGCCTCCTCTCACGCGGGAGCGACCAGTTCACTCGTCTCTCCGAGGTTGATCCTGATCGTGAGCTTCCTGATGGGGCTCACCGCGATCGCCGACGAGGTCTTCTGGTCGCGCATCCTCGTGCTTCACCTCGGCAGCAGCGTCTACTCGTACTCGCTCATGCTCTTCTCGTTCCTGATCGGTCTCGCGGCGGGGAGTGCTGCGGTGTCGGTCGTGATCGAGCGCGTCGACCTCGCGAAGCTCCTCGCACGGCTCGAGATCGCCCTCGCCGCCGTCCTCGCGATCCAGATCCATCTGTTCGTTGCGTTTCCCGACATTCTCGAGTGGCTCGGCGGCATTGTCGGAGTGGACACCCACCAGCAGCGTTTCTTCGTCTTCCTTGGAAGCGTGCTCATCGCGATCCTTCCGCCGACTGCGCTGATGGGGGCTACGTTTCCGGTTGCCGTGAAGCTCTACAGCCGCCTGCGCCACGAGAGCGAGAGCCACGGGGTAGGCACGGTCTATTTCTGGAACACCGTCGGCAGCATCACCGGATCGCTCGGTGCCGGCTTCGTGTTCATCCGGCTGATGGGGTCGCAGAACGGCCTCTTCGCCATGGCGGCGCTGAATCTCGCGATCGCCCTCGCGCTCATCGCCCGGGCCTCCGGAGCGACAAGGGAGCGAGTGGCGTTCGCGGGAGGACTGCTCGCCCTCCTCGTCGCGTTCTTCGCGGCGAAACCCGACCAGGTGATTCTCTCCGCGGGGATCTTTGCGGATGACGCGGCGCCTATCCTTCTCTTCCGCGAGGATGTCTCGGCCACGGTCACGCTACGGAAGCTCCGCGACGACTTCCTCTCGCTCGAGCTCAACGGCGTGAACGTCGCAGGAACGGCGTCCGACCTGCGAGGGACGCAGAAGTTGCAGGGGCACCTTCCTCTTCTCATGCACCGTGCTCCGAAGAAAGTGCTCCATATCGGGTTCGGCAGCGGTGGCACGGCATACGCGGTGTCGCTCCATCCGGTCGACGAGATTCGCATCGCGGAGATTTCTCCCGAGGTGCTGGAGGTCTCGAACAAGTACCTGCGCTCGGAAAACCACGGGGTTCTCGACGACGCGCGAGTCGTCACCGAGATCAACGACGGCCGTAATTTCGTTCTCGCGACCCCGGAGAAGTTCGACGTTATCCTCTCGGACTCGATTCACCCGCGCTACGCGGGCAACGGCTCGCTCTACACGCTCGACTACTTTCGTCTCTGCCGCGAGAAGCTGAACGCCGGTGGGGTCGTCTCGATGTGGCTCCCGACCTACTCGATGACGAACCGGAACTACGTGCAGATCGTGCGCGCGTTCCTGGAGGTCTTTCCGAACACGACGATCTGGTACGTGCCGAACGTTCCGAACGCGTTCACGATCGTGATCGGGCGGATGGAGCAGGGACCGATTCCCCTCGACAGGATCGAAGCGAACATCTCGCCCGCGATTCGCGCCGACCTCGAATCGGTGTCGATCGCGAACGTGTACGAGATGGCGAGCACGCTGATGCTCGACTCCAAGGGGGTCGAAGCCCTGGTTCGCGGCGTGCAGCCGCACATCGACGACCTGCCGTCGGTCGAGTACGAGAGCGGCAGGCTCCTCGACCGCGAGGGGAGTTGGATCCGCAATTTCGCGATGCTTCAGCACTTCCAGACTCCGGTTCCTCGTGCCTTCAGCGGCGCGGCCGAGCCCGGGCTTCTGGAGGAGGCGGGGAAGGTACGCGATCGAAGGGTCGCCGACCATCTGCGAATTCTCGTGAAGACCTTCATGCCGGGCGCGCCCGCAGGCGCGCGCTGATTCTCCCCGAGCACCCTGCCAGCGCTCGGGGCTCCGGATGGCGGCGTGCGCGGGGGCCCTCGCAACATCCGAGGCCCCGGGAGATCGAATTGCGATTCTTGTGAGCCTGCTCACAGAATGGCGAGAACGGGAGTACTATCCTTCGTTAGCATAAAGCAGCATTCGTGGAGCCACGCGAGGCTCGCACGGACTCATATTGAGGGAGGGGCGTAATGCCCCTTTTTTCGTTTCAGGAGGATGTTCATGAAGATCCGCATGCAACTTGTTCTTGGGGTCGTCGCGCTTCTCGCACTCGCGGGATGTAACAGCGAGAAGACCGTGACGGGCACGTTCGGCGAGCGTCAGCTCACCGGCAAGGTACTGCCGGTCGGTGACATCGCCGGAGCAAGGCCGGAAGGAATCGAAGTGCGCGCGCGTGGTCTCGGCGTGACGAGCGTGACCGACGCGAATGGCGCGTTCGTTCTCACAGGTTTGCCGGAACGGGAGATCGAGCTGAGCTTCACAAGGAGCTCGGATGGAATCGAAGCAGCCCTCGTGGTCGGCGCCGAGGTGCATGCCCTTACGGTCGAACTCCAGTCGAAGAGCGCCTCGACGCGCCATCGGCCGGCCCGCTCACCCCGCATCCAGATCGAAGGGCTCATCACCGCGATCTCGTCCTCGTCGATCACCGTGATGGACGCGAGCCGCAAGGTCGACGTGACCGCTGCGATCGTCGAGACGACGCGCATCAGGAAAGGCCACCGGACGCTGACCACCGACGACCTCGCGATCGACGATCGCGTCCACGTGACCGCGACGCCGCAGGCCGACGGCACCTACGAGGCCGTCGAGATCAAGCTCCAGGAAGGCGAGGAGCCAGGTGACGACGATCAGCCGACGAAACGCGAGCTTGAGGGGCCGGTGATCTCGATCGACGCGGCGTCGATCACGGTTCTGGATGCCTCGACCGGCGAGCAGACCGCAGCCATCACCGCGGAGACTGTGATTCGCAAGGGCGGCACGCCTTTGACGGTCAACGACATCAAACCCGGCGACCGCGTCCACGTGAAGGCGAACATCGAAGAAGACGAGTCGCTGACGGCGTTCGAGATCATGCTTCAGAAACCCTCCTAATGATCGCGTAACGACGTCGGAACCCCGCGGCCCCGAGTGCGCAGCTCGGGGCCGCATTTTTTTGCGCGTCGATCCGGGCACCGTCCTGGTCTCGCGTTCCGGTCCTGTTCTCCGCCGGAGCTTTCCGTCGCGGTTAAGATCTCCCGATGCTTCGCTTTCTCCCGGGGCGGCTCAGGCACGATCGCAGGTTGCAGCGGCTCGTGCTTCCGGCCTGCACGATCGTCGCTGCGTCGATCGTGCTCGCGCTCGTCCTGGACGTCACCGCGCGGAACGCGGGGAGTCCGGCGCAGCGGGCCGCGCGGCTGGCCGAGGCGGGTGACCTCGAGTCCGCGGATCGGCTCTACTGGCAGGCGCTCGCGTCGGGCGTCGACCTCGAGACGCTCGTTGCATTCATCGACAACCGCGCTTCGATCCTGCAGGTCAACGAAATGGCGATGGCAGTCGCGCCGCACGCGGTGCTGCGTATCGGCGGCGACGATGCCGCGGTCCGTCGCCTCGTCTCGAGCCCGGATCTCGGAGATCGAGACTCGGCTCTCGCCCTCTTCTGGTACGAGTCTCGACTCAGGCGGGACGAGGCGGACCCGAAGCCTGCCCTCGCGCTTGCCGACGCGACTCCACCTGCGCGCCTGGCGAACCACCTTCTCGCGCGAACGGCGATGCTGCGCGACGAGCCGGAGGAGGCCGCACGGCGCTACGAGCGCGAAGGACTCGCGTTTCCGGGTGAGGCGGACGACGACCTTCGTCGCGCATTGCGGATCTGGCGCGAACTCGAGGCGTGGGACGAGCTTCGAGCGCGTGCGAGCGATCCGCGCTGGGCATCGGCGAGCGGCCCGAAGCTGCGGCTCGCGATCGCCGAACACGATCGCGACTGGCCCACGATGTTGCTATGGCTCTGGCCATCGAGCTTCGAAGGCGTCGAGGCCTGGCCGCTCGCGCTCGCCGCGCTCGCCGGCGTTCTCTGGTTCCTCATCGCGACGCGTCTCGGGCGCATCTCCGAGTCTGTATCCGGTCGCAGGGCGCTCTACGCCGCCGCCTTCGCCCTCGGCGTGTTGAGCGTCTACCCGACACTCATCGTGATCACGATCGAGGAGGTCGCGTTCGACTTCCGCCCGGTCGGCCAGGTCGTCCCCGACGCGATCTATTACGTCTTCGGCGTCGGCCTGCGCGAGGAAGCGTGCAAGCTCCTGCTCTTCCTGCCCCTGCTGCCGATCCTCCGGCGGCGCGGCTCCCGAGTCGAGGCGCTGACCTGTGGCGCGCTCGTCGGGCTCGGCTTCGCTGCCGAGGAGAACCTGCTCTACTTTCAGAACTTCGAAGCGTCAGTGGCGCTGACGCGGTTTCTCACTGCGAACTTCCTGCACATGTCGCTCACCGCGCTCGCCGGGCTCGCGGTCTACGACGCGAGCCGCGCGTGGAACCGCTCGGCGGATATCCTGAACGCCACGCTGCCGATGATCGTCCTCGTCCA
>JAMPYE010000055.1 GCA_023700825.1 Thermoanaerobaculia bacterium
CCGCGGCCGCTTCGCTTTCGCACTCCACAAAGAACAGGGGCACGGCGAACCGTGCCCCTGCGAACTCCTGCAAGCGATGGCCTCTGCTAACCTGTCGCCCTTCGCCTTACGTCTGCTTTGACCTTTGACCTCTGACCTTTGACCTGTCTCTAACTGGCGCTGATCAACTGCCTCAGCACGTACGGCAGGATGCCGCCGTGCCTGAAGTAGTCGACCTCGATCGGCGTGTCGATCCGGACGGTGACCGGCACTTCGAGCTTTTCGCCGCCCTTGCGGGTGATGACGAGCGTCGCCTTCTGCCGCGGCCTCGTCGACTCGCCGATGCCGGTGAGGTCGAACGTCTCCGTGCCGTCGAGCTTGAGCGTGTCGGCGTCGGTCCCTTCCTCGAACTGGCAGGGCAGCACGCCCATGCCGACGAGGTTGGAGCGGTGAATGCGCTCGAAGCTCTTCGCGACGACCGCCTTCACGCCTAACAGCGCCGTACCCTTCGCCGCCCAGTCGCGCGACGAGCCGGTTCCGTACTCCTGCCCCGCCACGACGACCAGCGGCGTCCCCGTCTCACGGTACTTCATCGCCGCGTCGTAGATCGCCATCTGCTCGCCAGTCGGCTGGAACGCCGTGTAACCGCCCTCGACGCCCTGGAGCATCTTGTTGCGGATCCGGACGTTCGCGAACGTCCCGCGCGTCATGATCCGGTCGTTGCCGCGGCGCGCGCCGTAGCTGTTGAAGTCTTCGGCTTTCACGCCGAGGCCGACGAGGTACTTGCCCGCCGGAGTCGACGCCTTGAATGAGCCGGCCGGGCTGATGTGGTCAGTCGTCACCGAGTCGCCGAGGATCGCGAGCGCGCGGGCGCCCTTGATCTCGCTGATCGTTCCCGCCGACATCGTGAAGCCTTCGAAGAACGGAGGCTCCTGGATGTAGGTCGAGTCGGCGTCCCACGTGTAGGTCTCGCCGGTCGGCGCGGCGATCTCGTTCCACGCCGGGTTCTGCTCGGTGAAGTCCTTGTAGAGTTTCTTGAAGGTCTCGGGATCGAGGCTCTTCTCCATGACGCTCTTGATCTCTTCGGTGGTCGGCCAGATGTCCTTGAGGTAGACCGGCTTGCCGTCCTTGCCGACGCCGAGAGCGTCGGTCGTCATGTCGATGTCGACGCGTCCCGCGATCGCGAAGGCAACGACGAGCGGCGGCGACATCAGGAAGTTCGCCTTGATGTTCTGGTGGACGCGCGCCTCGAAGTTGCGGTTGCCCGAGAGGACGCTCGCCGCCACGATGTCGTCCTTGACGACCTTCGCTTCGACATCCGGATGCAGCGGGCCCGAGTTGCCGATGCAGGTCGTGCAGCCGTAGCCGACGAGGTGGAAGCCGAGCTGATCGAGGAACGGCTGGAGGCCGCTCTTCATGAAGTAGTCGGTGACTACGCGAGAGCCGGGCCCGAGCGAGCGCTTCACGATCGGACGCGCCTTGAGCCCCTTCTCGACCGCCTTCTTCGCGAGCAGGCCCGCGCCGATCATGACCGACGGGTTCGAGGTGTTCGTGCATGAGGTAATCGCCGCGATCAGCACGTCGCCGTGGTTGATCTTCCTTACTTCCGCGTTGAAGTCGTCGCTGAACTTCATCGCGCCTTCCGGCGTCACCTGTCCGTCGCGCGCCAGCGCGCCGGCGGGCTTGGCGTAGCCGCTCTCGGCGACCGGCTTGCCGAGAAGGTCGACGAACGTCTTGCCGAGGGCCGTCAGCTCGATGTTGTCCTGCGGGCGTTTCGGCCCCGCGACGTTAGGCACGACCGTGGAAAGGTCGAGCTCGAGCGTTTGCGAGTAATCGATGTCGCCGGCCTTCGGGATGCCGAAGAGACCCTGCGCTTTGTAGTAGTTGCGGACCGCGTTCACCGCGTCGTCGCTCCGGCCGGTGAGGCGGAGGTAGTTGCACGTCTCTTCGTCGACCGGGAAGAACCCCATCGTCGCGCCGTACTCCGGCGCCATGTTCGCGATCGTCGCGCGGTCGGCGAGGCTGAGCGACGTCGCGCCTTCGCCGAAGTACTCGACGAACTTGCCGACGACCTTTGCCTTGCGGAGCATCTGCGTGAGGCGGAGAACCACGTCGGTCGCCGTCACCCCTTCCCTGACCTTGCCATGGAGGTTGACCCCGACGACGTCGGGCGTCAGGAAGTAGACCGGCTGGCCGAGCATTCCGGCCTCGGCTTCGATACCGCCGACGCCCCAACCGACGATTCCCAGACCGTTGATCATCGTCGTGTGCGAGTCGGTGCCGACGAGCGTGTCGGGATACCAGACCCCTTCCTTTTCGAGCACGCCGCGGGCGAGGAACTCGAGGTTGACCTGGTGCACGATGCCGATGCCGGGAGGCACGACCTTGAAGGTGTCGAACGCCTGCATCCCCCACTTGAGGAACTGGTATCGCTGCCCGTTGCGCTCGAACTCCTTCTCCATGTTCAGACGATAGGCGTCGGGCGAGCTCGAGTAGTCGACCTGGACCGAGTGGTCGATGACGAGGTCGACGGGAACGAGAGGCTCGATCATCGCCGGGTTCTTCCCGGCGCGCTTGACCGCGGCGCGCATCGCCGCGAGGTCGACGAGCAGCGGAACACCCGTGAAGTCCTGCAGCACGACGCGCGCGACCATGAACGGGATCTCGGCGGTCCGCTCGTCGTTCGGCCCCCACTTCGCGAGTGCGACGACGTCGGCCTCGGAGATCTTCTTCCCGTCGTAATTGCGCAGAACCGATTCGAGAACGACGCGAATCGAAACCGGAAGGCGCGAGATCGTTGCGACGCCCTTTGCCTCCAGCTGCGGGAGCGAGTAGTACTGCCCCGTCTTGCCATTGCCGAGGTCGAAGGTCTTGAGACTGTCGAAGAGCTGGTGGGACATTCGTTCTGTTCTCCTGAAAATCAGCGCAAATCGAGCCAGGTGAGGAACTTCAGAGGTACACGAGACACCCGTGCGGGCGCAAGTTTATCAATCCTCCCGCAACGGTCAAGGACACGGGACACATCGGTTCCCGGCGACGCGCTCCATCCCTCCCGGCGCTGGCTTTCACCGCCTCGTTGACGATAATGGCTCGCGGCATTCCGGGAAACACGTTGCCTGAAGAAAAGAAACCACTCGAATTCCCCGACATGGGATGGCTCCCGGTCGACTCCTTCGTCGCGGAGACCACTCCCGTTCCCGTAGAGCCGAAAGCGCTCGAAGAGGCGAAATCCGCCCACACGCCGCAGCACCAGAGCACTCTCACCGGCAACATCCGCTTTCATCGCTCGTTTCCTTCGCGCTTTCTCGCCCGTGAGCGCGACGTCATCGTCTACCTGCCGCCCGACTATGACGAGCGCGCCGAGACTCACTATCCCGTCCTCTACATGCAGGACGGACAAAACCTGTTCGACGCGGCGACCGCGTACATCCAGGGGCACGACTGGAAGATCGACGAGACGGCGGAGACGCTGATCCGCGCCGGGGAGATCGCGCCGCTCATCATCGTGGGCGTCTACAACTCGGGTGAGTCGCGCATCGACGAGTACACGCCGAATAAGGAGCTCCGAAGCCCGCGGGGCGGGAAGGGGCGCCTCTACGGGCGCTTCATGACCGAAGAGCTCAAGCCGTTCATCGACACGGTCTACCGGACGAAGCCGGGGCGGCTCGACACCGGCATCGGCGGATCGTCGCTGGGCGGGCTCGTCTCCCTTTTCACAGGCCTCAATTATTCCGACGTCTTCGGTAAGCTGGCAATTCTCTCCCCCTCCGCGTGGTGGGGCAGGCAGAGCATCATCACCCGCGTGAGCGGTCTCAGCCGGAAGCCGGCGGTCAAGATCTGGCTCGACATCGGCACGCACGAGGGACACGGAAGCCTCGAGGCGGTCCGCGCGCTCCGCAGCGCGCTCGTCTCGCGCGGCTGGGCCGAGGGCGCCGACCTTCACTACGTCGAAATCGAAGGGGGCCAGCACACCGAAGACGCGTGGGCCGCGCGATTCGGCGACGTGCTCCGCTGGCTCTACCCGAGCAACGCGCAGGAGCCCTGAGGCAGGTGACAGCAGGGCGTGTGCACCCGCGGCAGCGGGAGCGGCGGTGCCCGAATCGCCCCCGCGTCCGCGTTGGGTTCCGAGACACCGCGGCGTAAAATCGCTCCCGGCTCCATCGACCCTGGAGCGCAGGCCGAAGCCACCGGAACGAAAGGTCGCGCAATGGCTGACACGAAGCATCGAACGAAACTGGCAGCGGCGATCGCCATCGTGCTGGCGCTTTCTTGCGGTATCTCGTCGCTCGCATGCAAGGCCGCCGCGGGTGACCCTCCTTACAAGATCGTCGAGCAGCCCCTGAAGCTCTTCAGCTGCTCCTCGGGGACCCACTGGGTTCTGTCGTCACGCGACGAAGCGCTCGCCTTTCTCGACGAGCTCGACGCGAACTGTTTCCGCCAACCCGACGCCGAGGCCTGGAAACAATCCTTCCTGCGCGATCTCGAACGCGCGGGAGTCGACTTCGATCGCGACAGCGTCATTCTCGTGCAGAAGGTCTACGGAAGCGGGATGATCAACGCGCGACTCGAGTTCGATCTCGGCCCGAAGCGCGTTCTGCGCGCAGATCTGCAGGCGGTGATTCCCGACGGTCCGCTCACACCCGACCTCGGCATCCGAAGTCTCGCGTTCACCGTCGATCGAACGAAAGTCGACAAGGTCGTGATGCTGGTCGACGGGAAAGAGCTGGAGACGATCGACCTCCCGTGACTTATTCCTGCGCTGTTGTTCGTCGGGCGAGACATCGAGGGCGCCTGGCAAGGGGCGCTGAGCCGCGGCGGAAGGAAACCGGGGCAATCGTCCTCGGCCGAGCCTGTCTTCACTTGGAGCCGCTCGGCGAAAATATCTCCCGCGAGTCCTCCTCCAGCCACAGATGCGTCGGGCGGTGGGCGTTCATATCCAGGATCGCGCCACCACACCCTTCGATCAGAGTCGGATCGCAGATCGTCCCGTCCGGAAGCGTCACTCGCTTGGAGTACCCCGTGATTCGCTGCTCCGCGTAGACCGCGCCCCGCCGCAAGCCGAGAAAGCTCGTGAACGGGATCGCGTGGATCACCCGGTACCCGGGAACGTGATTCAACGCGATGATGTACTCGTCGTCGGTCACGGAGTAGCCGACCTTCCGGATGTTCTGCTCGCCGTGGAATCCCCCGATGAGGTACTGATTGATTTCGTACCCACCGTCCAGTTGCTTCAGCGTCACGCCCCTCGCGCTCAGCCACGAAAAGGCCTCCCATCTGTTCCGGTTCCAGCGCAGGTACTCCTGCACGCCCATGACGGAGAAGAACGCGACGGCGATCACGAGCGCGACGGCGGCGACGCGCGCGCCCACCCTGCTCCAGTCGATGAACAGCGGAAGGAGAAGCGTGACCGCCCACATGCTGTCTAGCGCGTAGCGGTCGAAGTAGATCCCCGAGATGAAGAGGAGTGCCGTCGCAAACGTCGCGTGAAACGCGGCGAACGCGGCGAACCGCTCTCGTGCCTCCGTCATCGCGCTGTAACGGACGCGGGCGGCGATGCCGACGAGCAGCAGTGCAGCGCCGATCACCGACGCCGCCGTGAGGATGGTGCGCAGCGCCGTGTGCAATTGCCACGGATATGGCAGTCCGAAAATCCAGGTGTCCCGCATCGTCGGAGGACCGAGCCCGAGATTGATCAGGATGTTCCCCGGAGTCTGATACGGGAGAAGGCTGATCGTCGCGACGAGGTGCGAAACGACGACCGCGAAGAGTGCAATGGCCGCTGTCGCGGCGAGCCGGACGCCGCGGCCTTTCGGAAATCCGAAGAGGACGAATGGCAACGCGAGCGGCACGATGAAGAGAAACGTGAGCTGAAGGTTGACGATCGTCCAGATCGTCGGGACCAGAACCACGTACTTCAGAAGCTTCAGTGGAGCCTGGTGCCAGACGAGGAAGTGGTTGTCGATCTGGTCCGGATAGCCTTCGAGCAGCTTCGTGAAGAGATACATCACGCCGAAAGCGGCGACCGCCAGCAACACGGGGAGCCCGAGAACGAGCGTCCTGCGATCGCGCCGTCGGTGGTACTCCACTGCGACGACCGCGAGAGCCGCCAGCCCGTTCGCAAGTCCCGTCTGGCGGAGAAAGTACGAAGCCGCGATCGCAACGGCCGCGACCCACATCCATCCGAGCCGATCCTCGGTTAGGCCGCGCCAGGCGCAGTACATCGCTGCGACGGAGAGAAATACGTACGGGACCTGAGTCATGTACGTGAACGCGGACCAGAGGAAGATCGGATTGAAGAGGAAGACGGCAAGCGTGAGGATCCGGAGGGCCAGCTTCACTCCAAGGCGCCGAAGGAACGAATCGACGACGAGAAGCGTCGCGGCGGAGAGGAAGAGCGTCGAGGCCCGCAGAACCGTGAACGACTCGCCGAACAGCCACGTCCACAACGCACCCCACAAAATCTGGGTCTTGAGCGTCATCGCGGAGAATCGGGAGAGCATCAGCGTTCCCGTCTCCGCGAAATGCCAGGTCGCGAGAGCGAAGTTCCAGTCGTCGTTGAGGGGAAAGTCCCCGCGCGGATCGACGATCGCGACGACGATGGCGAAGAGAACGAGGATGAGCACTGAACCGAGCCACCATCGACCGCCAGTCTCCGCCAGCTCGCTTCTCTCGTCGCCGCCAGTCATTCGACCAAGAATGACTCACCGGAAGCCGCCGTGGCAATCCTGATCTCTTCGCGGCGGCATCTCTACCCTCCACGCCCACCCGGCCGGCGACGGCCGGGACCGGCGTCCCGACTCGATGCCGGACGCGAGCGAACGCTTGACGCCGAACTTCACGATGCCGGAGTATGACGCGGAGGTGCCACTCCAGGTCGAAAGCCGCGCCGGCAACAGGATCGGAGCCCTGCGCCTGCTTCTGCTTGCCGCGCTGACGCCGCTCCTTCTCGCGACACAGTGCGCGATCCACGAGGCTGGGCACTGCGTGGTCGTGCTCACTCAGGGGGGGCACGTTCGCTTCGCACAACTCGGCTACTGGCAGGTCTACCCCCAGCCGACCGTTCGAAAGGAGGAATTCGATCTCCTCCTCGGCTTCGGGGGTATCTGGAACCAGTGGCCCATGATGATGGCCGGCTCGACCGCTACGCTCGTCGTCGCATTGATCATCGCCCTGCTTCTGCCCAGTCTCTCGAATGCCGGCGTGCGGCGGGCTGCGACCGCCCTCGGTCTGATCTGCCTTGCCGACCTGCCGTTCTACGTGTTCCTTCCGCCGCTCGGAATCAGGCACTGGATCCTGTACGGGGGCAGGGACTCCGAACCCACGATGGCGGCAGCACTCGCCGGGATTCCGCGCGGCGTGTTCGAAATCTCGGTCGCGGTCGTCGTCGCGATGGTTCTCGGCCTCTACGCCAGGGCGCTGTCGAAGCGATCGCCCGACCCCGACCGGGCAGAGACTGCTTAGGCCGGCCCGAACTCGCGGCGGAGAGGCTCAGGTCTCAGGCGGCTGTGGTGCGAACCTGGATCTCCAACCGGTGTCCGTGCTCAGACATGACGGCTTTACGTTGCCTAACACCGTTCCCGATTGCGACCGGTGGGACAGGAAGACCTCATGCGCCGCGGCGCCTACCGGGCAGACGGCGAGTGGCTCCAGCTGGCCGAGACGCCGCGCGAGCTCGTAGTGCGGGTTTGCACAAAGCTCCCGCTCGACTTCCGCGCCCAGCGCACGCGGCATTGCTCCGCCGCGCGACTCGACGAAGAGCGTGTACCGGTGCCCGTGCTCTGTCCTCTCCGGAGCCAGGAGTGCGAACTCCGGCTGCGCTCCCGCGTCATGGAAGACCCTGGCCAGTACCGACGCGACGAAGCCCTCGTCGAGTTTTTCGCCCACGAGATCCGAGACGTGGTCCTCTTTGCCGACGAACACGATCGACGGAGTGCGTCGCACGAAGCCGTCGACCCGAACGCGGTCGTTCAGGCGATAGCGATAAAGACCTCCGCTCGTCGTCACCACAACCGAGTACTCCATGCCGAGGGTCAGGTCGTCGACGCCGAAAACGTTGCCGATCGGATCGAGAAACTCGAGAACGTGACTGCGGACGGCGAGTGGGCGCGCTCCCTCGAAAGGAAGCGAGACGAAGGCCTCGGTCGCGATGAGGCCCTTGGGAGCGAGCTCGACGTTAGGGAACCAGGCCGCAAGATCGCGTGCGGCGCCGGCCGCCTGGCCGTCGGCCCAGCAACTGATCTGGCGAAGCCGGGGCCAGATGGTCTCGGGACGGCGCGGGTCGAGGCGCTCGAGCTCTGCGGCAAGCGTGCGGTCCTTCGTCGCGAGAATCGCGTTCTCATCCGGTGATAGCTCGATTGTGAAGTACCCGTCCGCGATCAGTCTCAGCAGGCGTTCGAACTGTTCCGTCATCTCGCGGCAGAGCAGCGCGAGGAATGACGGATGCCAGACCGAGATCAGACGCAGCTGCCGCGCGCGCAGCAGGAACAGAAGCGTCACGATGCGAAACGTCCCGATGTCGCAGACGTGGCGCACTCCGGGAGGCACCGCCTGGACGTGCCGCACGAGCCGCCGCATCGAGTCGCTGAGATAGTACGCGTCGTCCTCGAATCCGATCGGGATCTCGCCCGCGACTTCGATCTCCGGAATCGAGGGTGAGATCGACCAGTACGCCGGGCCCCACCCGATCTCCGGTTGCCCCCGGAACAGACCGGCGATCCACGGGAGAATTCCTTCCTGAAACTCCCGATGCAACGAGCGGGTGTACGGAATCAGCTTGCGAGCACCAACGCTCCCGCTGCTCGGGACGAGCCGCGTGACCGGCTCTCGCGTCAGCACGTCGGGCTCGCCTCGGCGAATTCGCGCGACGTGCCCGGCGTAATCGTCATACGTCGACAGCGGGACGCGCTCCCGGTACTCCGCCATTGACCGGATCCGAGAGAATGAGTAGTCGCGACCGTAGCGGGTCGAGGCGTTGCGCTCGAGAATGCCTGCGAGCAATTGCTCCTGAGTCTCTCGCGGCCGTTCCAGCGCGCGGCGGAACGCAGTCTCGGCCCGGTTCGCGGAAAGCGACCACAGACCGTTGATCAGCCGGGAGGCGATCTCCGCGCGGGCGCGCATCATGCCAGCGTTCGCGAGCGGGCGCCGCTCGGATCGACCATGCGCCATCCCGCCCGGGTCAGATTGTCCGGTGCGATCTCGGTGAGGCAGACGAGTTCGTCGCCGTCGACGAAGCCGGGATTCCTCGAGAGGAAGTATGCGACGTGCGGATCGTCGCGCTTTCCACGCGGCGTTTCGGCGAGCTCGGGCCGGAGGCGATACGGATTGGCGAAGCGGACGATTCCCTCCGCTGCGTCGAAACGGTCGCCGAAGCGTTCGCGCGCGAGCTCGTCCATCCAGCGCCGCGTCGCATCCGACGACTCGGCGTCGTAGCGCGGATGAAACGACTTCCAGAAGAGCGGAAGGAAGCGGTAGGTCCGGAAGCCCGCGGTGAGAAGCAGCCACCAGAGCTTCGACGTGGACGCGCGCGCGTGCAGTTCCATGACGGCGTGAATCCACGAGCGCGAAAGCCCCGGGCTGTTCCAGTGCGACGGCGCCACGATCGTGTCGCCGGAGTAGACGACCGACACGGGCTCTCCGTCGTGGATCGAGTCGTAGAAGAGGATGGTCGAGAATCCGACGAGGCCTTCCTCGTCGTCCTCGAGCAGCAGCGCCCAGTTCTTCTCCCCGAGGTCGCGCTCGAACTGGGCTCGCGAGACCCCGACGAAGTGAGCCGCCAGCAGACCGAACATTGCATCGACCTGCATCGGGGCGAGTCTGGCGCGCGCGACGAGGCGTCCCTTCACAGAGTTGCGACCTCCACGTGCGGCACACGCCCGTCGAACTCGACGGCTTCGGATCCCTGGTAATGCACGGTGTAGAGAATACTGCTTAGAATCCTCGCGCTCAGTGAATCCTCGACGGGTCGCGCGAGGCGGCGCTCTCCCGAGTGTCCGAGCACGAGGTAGTCGAACGGCCGCGCCTTTGCCGCCTCGAAGATCGCGCCGAGCAGGGCGAGCGCGATTCGCGGCTCGTCGTCTTCGACGGCGAAGTGAGAGATCGCTCCGAATCGGACAGGATCGCCCACAGACGACAGGCGCGGGCGTCCGGTTAGGCGCATCCAGAAGTTCACGAGGTGCCGCGCTCGCGCGAGCCGCGGCGCGTAGCCTCGGACGACGGTCTGCCGAAAACGCGACTGGTCCCATAGCGCCGCGCAAGCGACGATCGCGTCGCCGTGCCGGGCGATCAGGAAATCCTCGATGCGAAGGTCCCGGGAGACGCGCTCGGAGAGGAGATCCGATGCGGTCCAGAGAGGAGGGAACTGGAATCGCTGAAGCTGGCTTTGCAGGAACGCGGCGATTTCCGGAGCCGCGGCCGGCGATCCGGGTTCGATCCGGATCGCGGAATCCACTCGTCCCGGCCGTTGCCGCTTCGGGATGAGCAGCGTGCGGAACTCCGTGAGCGGCCGGTACTCGGGAAGGCCCGGAAGGCCCTTTTCCAGCAGGCGTCGCGCCCGGTGGTTGTCGGCCATGATACTCGTGAGATCGAACGGCAGCTCGTCTTCGAGGTGCGTCGCGGCGCACGACGTGAAGCCGTCGACGAGCGGACGCAGGCTCCCGCGCAGCGGCAGCTCGCAGCGCAACTGCCCGAGGTATCCGATGCGGGCCGGAGCGCCGTTGAACCAGACGGCACGCACGGCGCGGCTGCAGAGCCCGCGGATCTGCCCCGATTCGTCTCTCGCGACGAAGGCGTGATGGCGGTCGCCTTCGATCCCGGCTGACAGGAAATAGTCGGGCTCGCGCTCGAAGGTCAGGCGGATGTCGCCGTCCATCGGCATCCTGCGAAGGAGAGCCCGGATCTTCGCGTCGTCGGCCGCGGTCGCAGGTTCAAGAGCCAGACTGGGCATGAGCGAGCGACCGGTCGCACGGGAGCAGCGTGCCCGACCAGTTGAGGTCGCCAAGCGGCAGCCCGTTTCTGCCCGACACGTCGCGCTGGTGCATGTAGTTGATGAGGAAGAAATTGAACAGCATTCGGGGCTCGCTGTAATTGACGCGGTGCGCCGAGCGCTGGAGGATGCTCGGCCAGCTGTAGAAGTCGCGCCTCGCTTTCACGCACGCGTCGGCGAGCTCGCGCGTCTCCATCCTTCCGGGTCTGAACGGGATGTCGTTGTAGCGGTAGCGCGAGTCGAGCCACCACGCGTCGTAGAGGAGCCGTCCCTCCGTACGCAGCCGCTCGTAAAGCGGAGTGCCGGGAAACGGCGTGATGTGATTGAAGGCGGCGATGAAGAGCGCCTGCTCGCGGGCGAAGCGCACGGTGTCGTCGATCGACTGCGGCGTGTCCTGGTCGTAACCGAAGATGAAGGTGCCGTAGACGCGCAGCCCGGCGCGGCGAAAGTTCTCGAGCGCCTTCGAGGCGCCGCCGCGCATGAGGTTGAATCCTTTGTTCATCGTCTTGAGGGTCGTCGGATCGAGCGACTCGAGACCGACGAGCACTCCCTGGCAGCCGCTCCGCTTCATGAGCGCCAGCGCTTCCTCGTCGTGCGCGACGTGAATCGCGGTCTGGCTCACCCAACGCACCTTCATCGGGACGAGGGCGCGCATGAACTCCTTCGCCGCCTCGAGGTTGCACGTCATGTTGTCGTCGATGAAGAAGATCATCCGACCCGAGCGCCGGACTTCGTCGACCTCGCCGAGGACCGTGTCGAGGTCGCGCGGGCGATGCGTCGCGTCATGGAACGACTGCACCGCGCAGAATTCGCACTTGAATTTGCACCCGCGCGCGAATTCGACGAGGTGGATCGGCAGGTAGTCCTTTCCTCGGTAGACGCTTCGATCCGGCCTAACGGAGGCTCCACTCGCGCCCGTGCCGCGATAGGAGGACTGAAGCCGCCCGTTGCGGAAGTCGTCGACGAGGCGCGGGAAGGCGGCCTCGGCCTCGCCGAGCACCATGCTCTCGCAGTGCTGCTGGACTTCGTCGGGGCAGAGGGTCGCGTGGTAGCCGCCCATCACGACCGGCACGCCGCGCCTCCGGTACTCGGTGGCGATCTGATAGGCGCGCTTCGCGGTGTAGGTCTCGACGCTCAGCGCGACGAGGTCCGTCGGCTCGTCGAACGGGATCGCCTCCAGGCGGTCGTCGTAGAAGCGGACGTCGGCATCGGATGGCGCGAGCGCGGCGAGCGCCGCGGCGGGGAGCGGCTCCATCTGCCAGGTGCGGATGTAGTCGCGCATCCCGACCCTGCGCCCCACGCACGGGTGGATGATCGTGAGCCGGAATCGTTCAGGCAACATCGGCAGTGATCTCGTCTCCCGGCCTCGAGCCCGACGCGGAGGCCGGAATCATGACGTCACAGTTGTAGACCGTCTCGAGGTGATGGGCGTAGTAGCGGTACCCGAAGTTCGTGCCGAGCGCGGTTGCCCACGGCGCTGCGGTATGGCGGAGCCGCCTCCACATGCTCGTTAGGCTGTACGTATGCTTCCACGCCGATTCGGTGCCCTTTTCGAGCTCTCGAGGCGTCATGTTCGCCGGACGGAATACGGCGTGCTGGCCGTCGTAGAAGCTCCAGTCGCGGTGATTGATCCGCCCCTCGGCGTCGAGCTCGCGGAACAGCGGCGTTCCCGGGAACGGCGTGAGGATCGCGTAGCGCGGGAGATCGATCTTCGCCGCGACCGCGAGCTTCGCGGTGCGCAGAAAGACGTCGGGCGTGTCGTCGTCCATGCCGAAAACGAAGCAGCCCTGGAGGGCGATGCGATGGCGATGCAGCGACGCCACGACTCCCGCGTAGTCGTCGGGGTCGTTGAACCCTTTGTTCGATCGCCGCAGCGCGGCGGGGGAGAGCGACTCGAGCCCCATCAGCAGTCCGCGACAGCCGCTCCGCGCCGCGAGCGAGAGCAGCGGCTCGTCGGCGGTGAGCAGCGTCGTCGAGAGCCCGTACCAGGAGATGCGAAGCGGAATCAGCGCCTCGAAGAGCGACGCCGCGTACTCCTTGTCGGCGATGAGGTTGAGGTCGACGAAGATCGCGTGGCGCGCGCGCCGGCGGCGGATGTCCTCGACCACCGCTTCCACCGGCTTCTGGTACGGCTTGCGGCCCCATGCGGTCGGCACGACGCAGAAGTTGCAGTTGTGGATGCAGCCGCGCGTCGCCTCGAACACGTTGGCCGTCAGGTAGCGGCTCTCCGGGAGCACCGAACGGTCGGGCAACGGGTAGCCGGTGAGCTTCAGGTCGGGGCTCTGGTCATAGCGCGGCCGTAGCTGCCCGGCCGCGAAATCGCGCAGGAGCTGCGGCCAGCTCGCCTCGGCGTACCCGACCACGATGCTGTCGGCATGCGGGGCGGCATCCTCGGGAACGAGCGTCACGTGCGGGCCGCCTAACACGACCCGGATGCCTCGCGCGCGGAACCGCGCCGCGAGATCGTACGCGCGCATGGCCGAGCCGGTGATCACCGTCATTCCGACGAGGTCGGCGTCGATCCCGAGATCGACGTCCTGGATCCCTTCGTCGATGCAGACGACCGACGCGCCGAGCTCCGGCGGAACGAGCGCCGTGAGTGTAGGAAGCGTCAGCGGCATGTAGCGCAGCGACTTGCGGAAGATCCCTTTCCGGTATCGGTAGAGCGGCCCTTTCGGGGAAATCAACGCGATGCGCATGGTGTCAGAGCTTCCGGCGATCGTCGCCGTCCCGCCGTTCGGATTCCTTCATGTGTACACCTCTTCGCCGCGCGGCGTGAAACATTCGGGATAACTCTGCGGGAGCCGCCGCGCGAACCTGTCGACCGACGATTGGAAGATGGAGAGGATCGGGCGCGCTCGCGGATCTTCGAGCCCGGCGATGGCGCGGGCCGACTCGTCGAGATCGGCGGAGGCGCGCAAATGCGCGTCGCGCACCCAGGCGCGAAACTCGCGAGAGGCCGCCAGC
>JAMPYE010000056.1 GCA_023700825.1 Thermoanaerobaculia bacterium
CCGCGTACCACATGATGCGGAACGACCGCGACGCGATCGAGGAGACCATCCGCATGTCGGGAGAGGAGCCCGGCATCCACCACATCCGGATCTTCAACCAGGAAGGGCAGATCAGTTTCTCGACCCAGAAGAACGAGAAGGGCGGACAGGTCGACAAGTCCGCGGAAGCCTGTTTCGGCTGTCACGCCGGCCCCAAGCCGCTCGTCGACCTCGAACGGCCGGAGCGGTTCCGGATCTACGAGGCCGACGGTGAGCGGGTGATCCGCGTGATCAACCCGATCCAGAACAGCCCCACCTGCTCGGAGGCGTCGTGCCACGCGCATCCCGCCAATCAACAGGTTCTCGGAGTTCTCGACGCAGGGATGTCGCTGGCGCAAGCCGACGAAATGCTCGCCTCGAGCACCTGGCAGATGGCGCTCTACAGCGTCGCAGGGATCCTGATCGTGGCGCTGCTCAGCGGTCTCTTCGTCTTCTCGATCGTCGAGCGGCCCGTGGCCGAGCTGCGTCTAGGTACGGTGAAGATCGCCGAAGGCGACCTGGGGCACACGATCCCGGTGCGCTCGAGCGACCAGTTCGGCGAGCTCGCCTCGTCGTTCAACGAGATGAGCCATGAGCTTCGGGACGCGCGCGCGGAGCTCGAACAGTGGGCACGCACGCTCGAGGACCGCGTTCACGCGAAGTCGGTCGAGCTCGGGCGAGCGCACGAGCAGATGATCCAGACCGAGAAGCTCGCCTCGCTCGGCAAGCTCGCCGCGATCGTCGCGCACGAAATCAACAATCCGCTGTCGGGCATCCTCACCTACGCGCGCCTGATGCGGAAGTGGATCGACCGCGGCGACGACCTTGCGACGAAGACCGAAGAGATGCGCGAGTCGCTCGCCCTCATCGAGTCGGAGAGCCGGCGCTGCGGCGACATCGTCAAGAACCTGCTGATGTTCGCCCGCGCCGTGCCGATGAACGTGCAGAAGGTCGACGTCAACGCGATCCTGAACCAATGCGTCAGGCTGATCCATCACAAGCTCGAGCTCTCGGGAATTGCCCTGGGGCTCGACTTCGACGAGACGATCCCGCTCATCGACGGCGATCCGGCGCAGCTCGAGCAGCTGTTCCTGGTCTTCGTCATGAACGCGATCGACGCCATGCCGCACGACGGCGTGCTGCGGCTCGTCACGAAGCAGGAGCCCGGAACCGACGAGATCACCGTCATCGTCCAGGACAACGGCACGGGAATCCCCGAAGAAGTGCGCGCGCGGCTCTTCGAGCCGTTCGTCACGACGAAGGAGAACAAGAGCGGGATCGGGCTGGGGCTCGCCATCGCGCGGCGCGTGGTCGAGCGTCACGCGGGGAAGATCGAAGTCAAATCGGAACTCGGCCGGGGAACGAGCTTCATCGTCACCCTGCCGATCGAAACGCGCGCCTGGGCGGAAGCGCTGGCCGGGGCGCGCGAAGGAGGAGTGTCGTGAGCGACAAAGGACGCATTCTCATCGTCGACGACGAGCTGAGCGTGCGCGATTCGCTCGCGCGGTGGTTTCGCGACGAGGGGTACGAAGTAGGGACCGCCGAGGACGCGACCGACGCGCTCCGGCGGATGGCCGAGGCGAAGTGGGACCTCGCGCTGGTCGACATCAAGATGCGCGGCACCGACGGCATCGAGCTGCAGCGGCGCATGGCGGAGATCGACGGCGAGCTGATCGTCATCATCATGACCGGCTACGCGTCGGTCGACACGGCGGTGACCGCGCTCAAGAACGGCGCCTACGACTACGTCACCAAGCCGCTCGACCCCGACGACATCGCCCACAGCGTCCACAATGCGCTGTCGCACCGCAAGGCGAAGAAGGACGTCGAGCGGATGCAGGAGACGCTCGCGGTCTCGCTCCATCCTGCAGACATCGTCGGCAGGAGCGCCGCGATGCGCAAGGTGCTCGACGCGATCGACACCGTGGGGCCGACCGACGCGACGGTGCTCATCATCGGCGAGAGCGGCACGGGCAAGGAGCTCGTCGCGAAGGCGATCCACGCCGCGAGCCCGCGGCGCTTTCAGCCGCTCGTGACGATCCACTGCGGCGCACTGACCGAGACGCTCCTCGAGAGCGAGCTCTTCGGCCACGAGAAAGGCGCCTTCACCGGCGCGCAGTACCGGAAGAAGGGGAAGTTCGAGCTCGCCGAAGGGGGGACCATCTTCCTCGACGAGATCGCCGACATCTCTCTCCGGACGCAGACCGACCTCTTGCGCGTGCTCCAGGAACACGAGATCACGCGCGTTGGCGGGCAGCACTCGATCAAGGTCGACTTCCGCTGCGTCGCCGCGAGCAACAAGGACCTCAAGACGCTCATCGAGGAAGGGAGCTTCCGCCCCGACCTCTACTACCGGCTCAATGTCTTCACCATCGAGCTACCGCCGCTTCGCGAGAGGCGTGACGACATTCCGCTTCTGGTCGAGCACTTCGTGTCGAAGTTCGCGATGCAGATGAACAAGAAGATCACGCGCGTGGCGCCCGAGGCGATGCGGCTGGTGCAGGACCACGACTGGCCCGGGAACATCCGGGAGCTCGAGAACGCTGTGGAGAGAGCGATGGTCGTGGCGCGCGAGCCCGAGATCCGCGAGAGCGACTTCTCCCTTCCCCGTTCGAACGGCGGCGAGGAGCAGCTCGTCATCGCGGGCGGAAAGTCGCTCCAGGACGTCGAGCGCGACTACATCCTCCGCGTGATGGAGGAGTGCGACGGCAACCAGACGCGCGCCGCGCGCGTGCTGCACATCGACAGGGTGACGTTGCACAACAAACTCAAGAGCTACGGCTGGAGCCGGAACAACCACCAGTCATGAAGGCGATCCGCCTCGTGCGCGTCGGCGATCCGAGCCCGGATCTCGTCGACGCTCTCGTCGTTCCTCTTGCCGAGGAGTTCGGAGTTCCCTGCTCGATCGACGTCCGGCGGATCGACCCGCTCTTCGCGATGCATCCCGAGCGCCAGCAGGCGCACTCTAGCCAGCTACTCGCCGAGATCCTGCGCGACGACGGGGGAGGCGATCATCTGCTGGGCGTCACCTCGCTCGATCTCTACATCCCCATCCTGACTTTCGTCTTCGGCGAGGCGCAGATGGAAGGGCACTGCGCGATCGTCTCGTACCACCGGCTGCGGCAGGAGATCTACGGCCTGCCGCACGACGGCGAACTGCTCGAGTCGCGGCTCGTGAAGGAGGCGGTGCACGAGCTCGGGCACACGCTGGGGCTTCGCCACTGCGAGGACTGGGAGTGCGTGATGGCCTCGTCGCACGCGGTGGAAGGAATCGACCTCAAAGGCTGGGAGTTCTGTCCGGCCTGCCGCACCATCGTGGACCAGGAGCGCACCGTCAGCGCCCTTTAGCGACGATTTCGGAATCGCGCGTGCGGCGCGCATTGACAAACGGTGCGTGCGAACCTACATCAACTGGACACACAATCTGGCCCCGTCAACCCAAGGAGTACCACCGATGGAGGTGTCTCTCGCGGCTGCGACGGAGAGCGGCGAAGGCCGAGTAACAGTCGAGGAATCGCTCCATGTCGGGAGATGAGTCGATCGAACGGGGACGAGGTGCCGATGCGGATGCGGGCGTGCTGCACGTCAGCATCGTCACGGACGATCGTCTTTTCGCGGACGGTATCCTGCATCTGATCGAGTACGAGCCCGGGTTCGACGTCATGCTCGACGAGGCCGGATTCGACTCGCCCGGCGCGGGTCCCGCGCTCACCCTGCTCGACAGCCGGATGCCCGGTGCGATCGAACGCTGCCGTGCGTTCGTCCGCGCGCGACGCAGCCCGGTAATCTTCGTGGCGGCGCCCGACGACGACGACTGGGCCGCCGACGCGATCGAGGCCGGCGCCCGCGGAATCCTCACCCGAAACTCGTGCGGGGGCGACTTGATTCTCGCGCTGCGCGCCGTGAGCGGTGGCGGGATCTGGGCTCCACGAAGGGTGATCTGCCTCCTGTTGGACCGGCTCTGCGACGTGCCGTCCACCTCGGCAGTGCATGGCCGCCGCCTCGAGCAGCGGTTGAGCACGCGTGAGCGCGAGATCGCGCGCTGCGCGGTTCGCGGGCTGAGCAACAAGGAGCTGGCCGTGCAGCTCGCCATCAGCGAGGCCACGGTGAAAGTGCACCTGACCAATATCTTCAGAAAGCTCGGCGTTCATGGCCGGTCCGCGCTCGCGGCCGCCTGGTACGACTCTTCCGCGCGCGACGGGGAGCCGGCGTTCCGGCAGCCGCTCCCTCCAGCGCCATCGGGACCGTCGTCGATCGCGTCGAGCTCGGTCAGCGGCCTCCTCCGAAAGTCGTAGCCCATCTCGCTAGTTGCGCCCGCCTCCGTTCGACGCGATCTTGCTCGAATCGATTCCTGAGAATTCGCGCGTTCGTCCGACGGCGGAAGCCGTCCGGATCGGAACTGAAACCGGAGGTGTCGCAATGTCGTGCACTTGGCCCGTCGATCTTCGTGTCGTCTCCCGTTCCACGATCCTCGTCCTCACGCTGCTTCCCCTCCTCGCCTCGTTCTCACCTCCCGCCTCCGCCGATCCCGTCAGTCCCTTCACCATCACGGTGACGGACAGTCCCGATCCGGTCGCGCTGGGAGCCGAGCTCACCTACACCATCACGATGGTGAACACGGGAGGCTCGAAGGCGACAAACGTCGTCATGACCGACCAGCTCAACGGCGTGGGCGGCATCGGCGTGCCGCCGGAGCTCGTCATCACGAGCACGCGAGGCTCGTGCTCGCAGAGCGCGAACCTCGTGAACTGCAGCGCGGGCACGATCGAGGGAGGCGGCAGCTGGACCGTCACGATCCGCGGCATCGTCACCGCCGCCGACGGCACCACGATCAACAACACCGCCTCGATCACCGGTACGCGCTCGGCGCAGAATTTCACGAGCACCACCACGGCGACGACGCTCGTGAGCAACGCGGGAGGCTCGCCTCTCCCCGACCTCACCATCGCAAAGACCGGCCCGACGAGCGTGCTCGTCTCGTCGCCGATGATCTACACGCTCACGATCTACAACCAGGGCTCGGCAAACGTGGCCGGCGTGAAGGTCGTCGACACCGTCCCGGCGGGACTGACGGCGGTCAGCGCGAGCGGCACGAGCCTGTTCAATTGCAGCGTCGCAGGCCAGACCGTGACCTGCACGGGCGGCACAGTGAACGCCGGGTCGAACGCGACGATCACGATCAATGCGACCTCGCCCGCCGTGACCGGTTCCATCACCAACACCGCTTCGGTCGATCCCGACAATGCGATCGCCGAGAACGACGAGCTGAACAACACCTCGGCGCTCGTCGACACGTCCGTGGTCTCGAGCAACCCGCAACCGATGGTGACGATCAACCTCACCGACGACCCGGGTCAGCTCCCGGGAGCCGGGCCCGACCCTGTCATTCCGAATGCGCTGCTGACGTACAAGATCCTGGTCACCAACACGGCGTCGACGCGGGCCGACGACGTTACGATCGTCAACGGTACCCAGGGTCTGCAGGCCTCGAGCATCGTCGCGACGATGGAGGTCACCAACGGCACCGTCGGAAACTTCGGCGGCTGCGTCGTAACCGCGCCGGAAGCGAAATGCATGGTGCGCACGCTCAACCCCGGCGGCACGATCCTGATGACCGTGACCGGGCGCGTCGTCGCGTCGGCGGGCTCGACGATCATCGACACTGCGACCGTCACGAGCAACATCAAGAACAAGGGACAGAGCGCGACCGACACGGAACTGACGACGGTCAAGCCGGGCATCGACCTGACGGTCACCAAGAGCGACAGCCCCGATCCGGTCTGTGCCCGCTCCTGGCCTGGCGCGGCGCCGCTTCCGCTCGTCTGTCGCGGCGGCCTTACCTACACCTTCGTCGTCGGCAACAGTGGAATCCAGACCGCGACGAACGTCACGCTCCGCGACCCGCTCTTCGTCGGCCTGATCCTCGACAGCTGGAGCGCCCCGGCCTTCGCCGGCGGATGCGCGGTCGACGGGGACAACGTCGTGACCTGCACGGGCGGCTCGATTCCGCCCGAATCGACGACGACCGTCACGTTCGTCCTCGTGGCGCCGTCGGTCGTCGGCACGATCAGCAACACCGTCTTCGTCGATCCGGCGAACACGATCTTCGAAGCGGACGAGACGAACAACAGCGCGACAATCTCGACGCAGGTCGTCACCGGCATCGATCTGACCGTCGCCAAGACGGACGCGATCGACCCGATCGCCACCAGCGGCACCGAGACCTACACGATCACGGTGAACAACCTCGGCACGCAGGACGCGTCGGGGATCCGGCTGCGCGACACGCTTCCCTCGGGGACGATCTTCCGCGACGTGATCAGCGATCACGGCTTCACCTGCTCGCATTCCGGCGGCGTGGTCGAATGCGTCGGCGGCGCGATCAAGGGGACGGCGAGCAACAACTACGCGCCTCTCGGCGGTGCGCTCGCCAATCCGCCCGACACCGCGACGATCACGATTCGCATCTTCGCGCAGTCGTTCGCCGGCACGATGCACAACGAGGTCCGTGTCGATCCGCTCGGCGAGATCGCCGAGGCCGACGAGTCGAACAACATCGCCGTGCAGGACACCGTCGTCGATTCGTTCCCGGCGGGCCACGGCTCGTTCAACCAGCTCACCATCGCCAAGACGCAGACCTCGCCGAACCCGGCGAACACCGCGCGCAACGCGGTGGTGACCTGGTCGATCGCCGTCGGCAACAACGGCACCGACACGGCCGTCGGCATCACGGTGCGCGACTTCCTGCCCGACGGCGCGCGGTACATCGAGGCGACGGGCACCAACCAGTTCCTCTGCAGCCAGGTCGCGGGCTACATCAACTGCGTCGGCGGGCAGATTCCCTCGATGGGCGCCGCCACGATCACGCTGAGAGCGTACGCGCCCGACGTTCCGGGAACCTACGTGAACCAGGCGATCGTCGATCCCGACAACACCATTCCCGAAGGCAACGAGCTCGACAACCAGTCGTCGGCGCAGACGGTCGTGGTCAACGGGGGCGAGGGCGCCTTCAACGACCTGACGCTTCACAAGACCGCCACGGCCGACGTCAGCCCGGGCGGACAGATCGACTACGACATCCAGGTCTGGAACCTCGGAACCAACGCGGCACTGAACGTCGCCGTGCGCGACGCCCTGCCGGCCGGAGTGACCTTCGTCTCCGCGGCCGACATCGGCGGCGCACCGGGCGCGGCCTTCACCTGCAGCGAAGCTGGCGGAGTCGTGAACTGCACCGGCGCGACCATCAACAGCGGGGGCGTCGCGAGCGCGCGCACGATTCACGTCGTCGCCACGGCGCCTAACGTCGTCACGAACCTCGAGAACGAGGCCGTCGTCGATCCGGACAACGCGATCCCCGAAGGCGACGAGCTCAACAACACGTCGACGGCGCCGACCGCGGTCACGCCGGCGATCAACCTGACGATTACGAAGAACGGCCCGACCTCGGCCACGCAGAGCCAGGTCACCGACTACACGATCACCGTGACGAACAACGCCGTCGCCGGCAAGAAGCAGATCGCCACCGGCGTCGTCGTCACCGATCCGATGCCGGTCGGGCTGATCCCGCTCACCGCGACGGCGGGTGAGGGCAACAACTGGACCTGCACCGTGTACCAGAATCCGGTGAACCTCGTCTCGTGCGTCGGCGATCTCGCCGGCGGAGGCGACACCGGGGACGACGTGACGATCACCATCACGGTCTTCGTTACCGCCGAGAGCGGCCGCGTGCTCGACAACGTCGCGTGCGTCGATCCCGACAACCTGATCACCGAGCCCCTGGCGGGCGAGCTCGACAACTGCTCGCAGGTCGGCACCTTCGTGCTCCCGCCGCCTCCCGACTCGCCCGACATCCAGCTCAGCAAGCAGGTCGACTCGCTGTCGACGACCCCGGGAGCGGACCTGACCTACACGATCACCATCTCCAACGTCGGCACCGCGCAGGCGAAGGGATGGGACGGCATCGACGGGCTGACCGTGGTCGACGACCTGCCGGCCGAGGTCTCCTTCACCAACTTCACCACGACGAACGGCTGGACCTGCCTCGAGGCGGCGGGAACCGTCACGTGCCACGACGACGGCAGCGGCATGGATCCGGGTGAATCGGCGCAGATCACGATCCTCGCGCACGTGCTGAACAGCGCGGCGATCCCGATCGTGAACACCGCGACCGCATCGCCCGCCATCTTCGCTTCGTGCGCCGGCACCTGCGTGAACGAGACGCCGGAGGACCTGCCTAACGTCTCCCAGGTGGTGACGTCGATCGGCTCGTCCGGCTTCGACCTCGCCATCTCCAACATCACCGACGTTCCCGACCCGGTGACCGCGGGCCAGGCCCTGAAGTACACGGTCGTCGCCGTGAACGGAGGAACCTCGACGGCCACCGACGTCCACGTCGCGCTCACGATCCCGACGGCGGGCGTGACGTTCGTCAGCGCCGACGGCTCGAACGGCTTCAACTGCGGTGCGCCGTCGATGGGCGTCATCGACTGCAGCGGCAGCCTGCCGGGAGGCGGCAACACCACCATCACCGCGAACTTCATGGTCCTGCTTTCGGCGCTGCCGCCGGAGGTGAGCCTGTCCGCGGAGATCGATCCGTCCGGCACGTTCGCGGAGACCGACGAGGGGAACAACGAACAGACCGAGACGACCACGATCTCGGCCAGCGGCGCATGCACCTCGTGCATCGACCTCGTCGCGGCGCAGATCGTCACGCCCGACCCGGTCTTCAGCGGAGATTCGCTGTCGGCACAGTTCCAGGTGGTGAACGTCGGTGACATGCCGACCTCGCTCAACCCCGCTTCGGACGTGCTGCTCTCGTTCACCGCGATCACCGACGGGGCGCTCTCGGCCTCCGCGCCCAGCGCGTCGACCCCCGGCGTGACATGCGCCATCACGAGCTCCGGCTCGAACTACGTCTATGTGGAGTGCACGGGTAACCTCGCCCCGGCGCAGGGAGTGACGGTGACGCTGCCGATCACCAGCGCGACGGGAACGGTGCTCTACCTCTACGGGGCGTCCGATCCCTTCGACCTCGTGAGCGAAACGACGAACGCGAACAACGACCTGAGCAAGTCTCAGGTGCTCTGGTAGGAGCGAGCGATGAAAACGATGACCGCAGTCAGATGGCTCGTCGCGGGGCTGCTCGAAGTGGGGGCGGTCCTCGCTCCCACCTCTCTGCACGCGCAAGGCTGCGGGTTGCGTTACGTGGCCTGCGGGGACGACATCCCCGCGGGCCACGACGTCAGCGAGTCGGAGCGCTATCCGAACCTGCTCATGGAGAACCACCTGAAGACCTGGGGGGCGTGGTGCCTGTACGACATCGCGAAGAACGACACCACGTCGGCGACCTACATCACCGGCGGCCAGCTCGCGCAGACCTGGAACTACCGGCCCGACCTCATCACGCTGCACGTCGGGGAACAGAACAACACCATCGCCAACCTCGTCGAATCGTGCTTCGACAAGATCAAGTCGCACGACTTCTCCGGCGGCAGCGCGTGCGCCGGCGCGATCCTCGGCAACTCGACGCTCTGGTCGAACCTGACCTCGAACCTCACCACGACGCAGCAGCAGTACAGGATGATCATGGCGGGGCGCCCGAGGCTCGTCGTCGCAGTTCTCGGGTATCCGAACCCGTACCCCAAATCTCTCGACGCGGCGGCGAAGATCCCCGAGCTCTGCACGCCGCTCATCGACACGATCCCCACGTGCACGGCGCGATGGGCGCAACTCCCGCCTGCCCTCGAAGTGATCGACCAGGTGTTCAAGAAGCTCAATAAGACGATCTCCGACGCCGTGGCGCCGTTCGCCTACTCGAGCGGTGGGCGGTTCGTCTACGTCAACACCTACGACAAGCTCCGAGACCATTGCATGAAGATGGAGGTGTCGTTCAAGACGAAGGTCGAGCACCCGGAGGAGGAGGGGGCGGTGCACGACCACGACTCCCCGACGTCGGTGAACTTCGGCTGCTCGGAGAACTGGTTCGTCGAAGGCGAGGACGGCACCGACAATCCCTGGTACCTCATGCCCGCGTCGCTGGGAATCCTGATCCAGCAGAGCCAGAAGACCGAGAACACGGGGGTCTGGCCGAACAAGGACGGCCACAAGTGCATCGCCGACCTGATCTGGGAGGCGGACACGATCGATCCGGGCACCAGCCCGCTCAAGTGGAAGCTCGGCATTCCCGAGGCGCCGAAGAGCGACATCTGTAAGTGAGCCGTCGCAGAGGCGGCGTCCCGCACCGCACACGCCGCGCGCCTCCCGCCCTTCGTAGCGCCGGCAGCCCCGCCGCCGTCCCGGCGGCGGGGAGGGGTTCCTGTAGCGCCGGCCTCCGGCCGGCTGTACCGCTGGCCTCTGGCCGGCCGTCTACCCCGATCCTCGAAACCGAAATGTCGAATGTCGAGTGAAGAATGAAGAAACGGGCGCGGGCGATTCGCCGCCCTTCTTCATTCTTCACTTCGGTCTCTGACCGAACAGCGTGGAACGCCTCGATCGAGCAAACCGACCGCGGCACATCGGAATGTGCCGCCACCGTTCCTCCTCCCGCTGAAGATCTCCACGCGCCCGGTTTCCTTCCGCTGCAATTCGCATCGTTTCCGGCTTCTCGTAGTAGCGAAATCCATCACCGCCCTAACTACCTCGTTCGCATCGACTTACATCCGTTCCCTCACACCGCCCCGAAACTCACCGCTGCGTTTCTCATCACTTCGCCCCGCGGCGTATTTCATCACCTCCGTCGCTCGATCCCCGCAACCCCAGCAACAGCAACGACTTTCGAGACCTGACCCCATCCGCCGGGGAGCTGGCACCACCCTTGCTCTAACAGGAGAGTGAAAGCGCGAGCCCGGACGGGCCGCCACGGAGGCAAGCCATGACAGTACTTCTCGTAACCGCAATGGTTCTGGTCGTTCTCACCGTCGACTTCATTCTCTCGAGGAAAGAGCAGCGCGAGGTGGCTGCCCACCCCGTGACGCAGCCCGCTGCGCAGCCGCGCCTGGTCCCCGCCGTGGTCGGCGGCTTCAAGCTCGCGTCGAACGTCGCCTATCACCCGGGCCATACCTGGGCCGCTTCGGAAGGGGCGCAGATGGTCCGCGTCGGCATCGACGACTTCGCCGCGAAGATCACCGGGCATCTCGACAAGGTCTCGCTGCCGAAGCCGGGCACGTGGGTCAGGCAGGGACAGGCGGTCATCACGATCGAGCACGACGGGCGGCAGGCGAAGATGGTCTCGCCGATCGAAGGCACGGTCATGTCGATCAACGCGGCCGTGGCGGCCGACCCCGAGCTGGCGCGGCAGGACCCGTACGGCGAAGGGTGGCTCATCACGGTGCAGGCGCCCGACGCGAAGACGATGTTCCGCAACCTGATGAGCGGGACGATGGTGCGCGGCTGGATGGAAGACGCGACGCGCCGGCTGCAGTCGCTGATGCCCGCCGCCGCGGGAGCGCTCGCGCAGGACGGCGGAGTCGCCTGCGACGACCTGACGCCGCACCTGCCGGAAGGCAAGTGGGACGACGTGGCCAGCGAGTTCTTCCTGACCCGGTAACCGAAAGACGACGGCCCCGGCACGAACGGCCGCGCACGACGAGTGCGCGGCCGTTCACGTTAGGGCGAGAACGGCGACGCCGCACGGCACCCGTCTCGCAGGGTCGCGTCGCGAATCTCGTAGCGCACGCGTCCCGCGTGCCCGCCCGCCGCCGTCCCGGCGGCGGTCCCGCAGGAGTGCGGGCCTCTGGACGGCTGTACCGCTGGCCTCCGGCCGGCCGGCTCCCCGCATCGCACGCGCCCCGCGCGGCACCACCCTTTGCTACCATCCTCCCTCATGCCCGTCGTCCGCATCGCGCTCGCGAACCTCCGATTCCCGTCGACCCCGGACGACTCCGTCGCCCTAACGACCCGCGCCATCCGCGACGCCGCAGGCGAAGGCGCGCGCGTCGTTTGCTTCCCCGAGTGCTTCGTCCCCGGCTACCGCGCTCCGGAGAGGAACATCCCTCCGCCCGACGAGCGATTTCTCGAGCGCGCCTGGGCGGCGGCGCAGGAGGCCGCCGCGGCATCGAAGGTCACCGCGATCGTCGGCAGCGAGCGCATCGTCGACGGCGCGCTTCGCGCGACCGCGGTCGTCATCGGCGCCGACGGCGCGATCGAAGGCTTCCAGGACAAAGTGCAGCTCGACCCGAGCGAGGACGGACTCTACACGCCCGGCGCGGAGCGACAGCTCTTTCGCGCCGGCCCGCTCGTCTTCGGCATCGCGATCTGCCACGAAGGCTGGCGCTATCCCGAGACGGTTCGATGGAGCGCGCGTCGCGGAGCGCACATCGTCTTCCACCCGCACTTCCACGAGGCGGAGCCGGGAGGATACGTGCCTGCGACGTTCGCCGACCCGGCGAACACCTTTCACGAGAAGGCCGCGCTCTGCCGCGCGGCGGAGAACAGCTGCTGGTTCGCCACCGTGAACTACGCGAGCGACGGCGCGCCGACCACCTCGGCCGTCGTCCGTCCCGACGGCACCCTGCAGTGCCACCAGCCTTACGGCCTTCACGGCCTCCTCGTCGCCGACATCGACACCGACCTCGCCACTGGCCTCCTCGCCTCGCGGCTTCGAACGGTTTAGGCGCAACGGCGCGGCGGCAGCTTCTCTTCGTCCGCGGGTATCCCGCGCGCTGGCCCGTACTCAATACTCTTTGACATCCGCGCGGGACCGAGGGATCCTCGGTTCCGGCCACGGCCACGCGGGAAACGTGCGGCATCGGCCGACGGCTCGGCCCCGAAACGTGCGGAGCCGGACGCGTCGCGGCGAGGACGAATGAGGGATCTTGGAGCAGGGAGGTCGCGTACCCCGGGCGAGGGCACATCCCGGTATGCGCGGAACAATACCGGGCGTCGCAATTCCCGGTATGCACCCCCCCGTGGTGCGCATACCAGGCCGACTCGTTGCCAGGACTGCCCACTCCTGGCCAGCTTTGGCCTTATGATTTAGTCCAGCTATAGCGTGTATGCGACAAGTTAGGCTGCTGTGCGTCGAGTCGAGATGAAGAGCCCGCCGACGATTCCGCCATGGTCGGTCTCCACAACGGTCGGCGCTGCGAAGTCGGCGTTCACGAACAGGGCCTCGACGCGTGATCGATCGTACTCGTTCATCTGCATGTACGGGAGAGGCCGCTCCCTCCGAAGCAGGCAGGAAATCCGGTGAACAAGTCGGCTACGAGAGCGCAGAACGCGGAGCCAACGGCGAACTGGCCCGCCGGTTCGCCGGAGAGAAAAGTGCAGGACTGCAGCGCCCCCCGGAGCGACGAGCGCAAGGAGTCGCTTCACGTAGGCTTCGGCGTCGGCCGGAGGAATGTGTTGGAACACGATGTGAGAAACCACGAAGTCGAACGTTTCCGGCACCAGTAGGTCCAGTTCGGCGACCGGGAGGAACGCTACGTTCGGGAGGAGTTGAGAAGACGCCGCCTTCGCGGCCTCCTCAAGCATACTCGGGGCCACATCGACTCCGACCACACGACGGCAGCGTCGAGCCAACGGAATCGTAATTCGGCCAAGGCCACAGCCAAAATCCAGTGCGGTACTCGGCAGGAATGCCGATCCGCGAACGGTTTCCACCAGAGATAGGAAGCGGGCTAGGTCGCGCTCGCCGGTTGCGTAGAACTCCCGAATGGCGTCGTCCGTGAGGTTCTCGCGTAGAAAGCGGTGCTCCGTGAGCACAGCAAAGTATGGCTCGGCAACTCCAAGTTCGTCCCAGTCGTTTCGGGGCGCGCACATCGGCCAGAGTGTATCATTCGAAGGCAGCCTAACTATCCGCTACCTTTAGCCCTTCAGTCAAGCGCTTCTGTGGGGTACAAGCTACAACGAACTACCGAGCGACTCTCGAGGTTCTGCGACTGGCAACGTTACCGTTTGGTC
>JAMPYE010000636.1 GCA_023700825.1 Thermoanaerobaculia bacterium
GCCGGCCGTGACCCGCAAAGGCGCACGGTCTCGTCGAAAACGTCCATGACGGTGCGCGCGGGAGGTATCTCGATCTGCATTCAGCTCAATCCTAACCGATCGTTCCCGTCCCGATCACGCGCCTCGCGCGTGATCGGCGGTTTGAAAATTCAATGGTGAAGGGCCAGAATACGTTAGAGGGCCGAACGATGAAAGAAGTGAATCTGAAGGGGACCCCGATCAACGGGCTCGTCGAGTTCGTCATGAAAGAGCTCACTCCCCAGCAATATCAGGACGCGCTCGCACGGCTCCCGGCCGACCACCAGAAGTACTTCACCGGCCATGTACTGGCCCACGAACTGGTGCCGGTGTCGATCGTCAACACGTTCACCGAATACGCGGCCGAGGCGAAGAAAGAGTCGCTGAAGTCTTTCGCGAGGCGGGCTGGCCGCTACGGCGCGGAGATCGGCCTCAAGACCGTCTACAAGTTCGTCCTCCTCGTACTCTCGATCGACTCCGTGCTGAAGAAGGCGCCGCTGATGTGGACGCGCGTCTACGACGGCGGCGTGATCTCGGTCGAGTCAGGCGACGGCACCGCGGGAATCACCGTCACCGAGTTCCCGTCGCATCCTGCGGTGTGCGGTCGCATCACCGGCTGGTTCGAAGTGATCGGCGAACGGGCCGGGGCGAAAGACATGAGGCTCGTCCACGACAGCTGCGCGGCCGAAGGCGCCAAGGCCTGCCACTGGAAGTTCGTCTGGAGGAAATGAACCGGGCGGCGACCCTCCGCGTCAGGTTCGGGCACGCAGGGCACCGACCGTGCAACATTCGGTTACGGTACGACCTGGGGAGAGAACTCCCGGCCGAGGCCTGGCGTATACGACGTACATGCGCGCCGTGGCGACCGAGAGAGTGATCGACCCTTCCCTGCCCCCGCGAGCGACGCACGAACCCGCCGCAACCGCAGAGCCTTTCCGGCCCGGCGAGCCTGCTCCCCGGCGCCCGGACGGGGCGTCGCGCCTGGCGCGCCCGTTCCGCGCGCTCGCCTATCGCGACTACCGGCTCCTCTGGCTCGGCGCGTTCACCTCAACGACCGGCACCTGGATGCAGACGGTCGCGCAGAGCTGGCTGGTCTTCTCACTCACCGGATCGGCGTTTCTCCTCGGCGTCGACGGCTTCCTCGCGGCGGCGCCGATGCTGTTCTTCTCCCTCTTCGGAGGCGTGCTCGCGGACCGGATCGAGAAGCGGCGCGTCATGCTCGTGTCGCAGCTGCTCCAGATGACCTTCGCGTTCTCGCTCGCGGGGCTCGTCGCACTCGGCCGCGTCGAAGTCTGGCACGTGTTCGTGCTGTCGTTCCTCACAGGGACGGCGCAGGCGTTCAGCGGGCCGGCGTACGTCTCGCTGCTCCCGACGCTCGTGCGGAAAGAGGACGTCCCTAACGCGATCGCGTTGAACTCGATGCAATTCAACCTGGCGCGCGTGATCGGCCCTGTGATCGCGGGCTTCGCATTCGTCGCCCTCGGTGCCGCCGCCTGTTTCGCCCTCAACGGCCTGTCGTTCGTCGCCGTGATCGTCGCGCTCCTGATGATGAGCGCAGGCTCGCTCGCCGCGGCGCCGCGGAAGGAGGGACGGACGAGCGTGCTCGAAGAGATGCGCGACGGCTTCGCCTTCGTCGCGCACCATGGCTCGCTGAGCCAGCTCTGCCTGCTCGGCTTCGTCGGCACGTTTCTCGGCGGTCCGATCGTGACGATGCTCCCGGTCGTCGCGCGCGACGTCTTCGCCCAGGGGCCGCGGACCTACAGCTGGCTGCTCGCGGCGTACGGAATCGGCTCGGTCGCGGGCGCGATCGTCACCGCGTCCGTCGGCGACGGTGTGAAGAAAGGGCGGCTGGCGCTCGGGATGCAGATCGCGTTCGCCGTCTTCCTGTTCCTGTTCGCGCTCTCGCCATGGCTCCCCGCGAGCCTCGTGCTCGCGTTCCTCGCCGGCGCGAGCGTCGTGGGCGCGATCTCGATGTACAGCTCGCTCGTCCAGCTCACGACGACCGACGCGATGCGCGGGCGCGTCATGTCGATCTTCATGCTCGCGTTCCGCGGCGGGATGCCGCTCGGCGCTCTCGTCTCCGGTTACGTCGCGCAGACCGTGTCGGTCCAGGCCGCGCTCGCGGGAAACGCGATCGTGCTCGCCGTGATCGCCGGCGGTTTCATGGCCGCAAAGAGCAGGATCAAGGAGATCTGAGCGGCGGACGGCTCACTTCGGCCGGTGCTTCCAGGCGATGCGCCACTCGCCGGGGGCACTGCGCTCGAGGCAGGCCACCTCACCCGTGGAGAATCCGACCGGAATCGCTCCCGCGTTCCCTTCGACGAGCAGCCCTGCAAGCTGGTCGAGAAGCGGCAGATGGGAAATGAAGAGCGCGGGTGTCTCGAGCTCTTCGATATCCTGCGCGAGCGCAAAGAAGTCCTCGTTCGGGCCGAGCCCTTCTCTTGTTTCCGTTCCTCTCGGAGGAGCGAGCTTCGATGCGACGATCCGCGCCGTCTCTCGCGCGCGTCGCTTGTGGCTGTGGTAGATGACGTCGATCGTCGCGCCACGCTTCACCAGGGTCCGCGCGCTGTCGTCCGCCTGCCGCTCGCCGTTCAGCGTCAGCGCCGGCTCGGAATCACCCTGCTTCGCCACAGCTTCGCCGTGGCGCATCAGATAGACCTTCATTCCCCGTTTCACTCCCCGGAGAAGCATATGCGGCGGCGGGCCGGATGAAAATCGGGAAATGCGTCCCGGGAGGCGCGGGCCGCGCCGCCCACCGTCGAATCGTACCTCGAACTTCTGCTAGCATTCGGGCGACGGAGAGAGAGCTCGACATGCCCGAGATGCCCGAAA
>JAMPYE010000637.1 GCA_023700825.1 Thermoanaerobaculia bacterium
ACGCAGGCCAGCCTGTTCCAGTGCCTCTACGACCTTTCCGCGCTCGGCCTTGAGCCCGACGGCCGCCGCGCGCACCTGATCCCCTACGGCGACAAATGCACGCTGGTGATCGACTTCAAGGGTCTCGCCGAACTCGTGCGCCGCTCCGGCGAGGTTGCTGACCTGCACGCCGATGTCATCTGCGAGAACGACGACTTCAGCTACTGCTTCGGGACCGGGTCGCACCTCAAGCACAAGGTCGACCTGCGCAAGCCGCGCGGTGTCGCCATCGGCGCCTACAGCTACGTCCGCCTCAAGGACGGCAGCGACAGTTTCGAGGTGCTCGGCGTCGATGAAATCAACGCCGTCCGCGACAACTCGCAGGGCTACAAGATGGCCCAGAAATACAACAAGGACGACAGCCCGTGGATGAAGCACTGGAACGAGATGGCGAAGAAGACCGCGTTCCGCCGCCACTCCAAGTGGCTCCCGTTGTCGCCCGAGCTGCGCGATGCCATCGAGAAAGACGACGAGCCGGAAGCCCTCTCGCCCGACCAACGGGCTGAAATCGCGAAGCCGATCTTCGGTGCGAGCGAGGCCACCGTCGCGCCCGTCGAAGTCCTCGACGCGCCGGCTGCCGAGTCCGACGCGCCGGCGCCCGCCGAGAACCAGGCGGCCTCCGACGCAACGCCTGCGCCGCAACCTGCCGAGTCCGACATCGACCGCCTCGGTAACCTGATGCTCGACCACGGCATCTCCGAAAGCGCGCTCATCAAGTGGGCGCAGGACAACAAGCACGTCGCGGCCACGGTGACGACCGTCCACAAGATCCCGGCCACGAAACTCAAGCTGCTCGTCGGCAACTTCGACAAGATCGTGGCGGCGCTCACCCAAAAGCAGGAGGGTGCCCAATGATTCGCCCCGGCAAAAAAATCAACCCGGACTCGCTTCCGGAGATGTTCCAGGATGCGTGCGCCAATTTCGCCGACGACGTCGCGCGGAACCTCGCGGCGAACGGCTTCATCGGGTTCGCGGCGGTCGGCAGCAACATCGCCCCCGTCGACGTCCTCGTCGTGGCGGGGCACCCCGGTCGCACACTTTTCCAGAAGTTGGTGGAGATCGCCCCCACGCTTCCGGAATACCAGCAGATGCTCGACGAAGTGGAGCGCCTGTCGCAAAAAATCCGCGCCGAGGCGGAGGGCAACTGACATGACCATTCACCTCGCGGCATCCACGCTGCTCGTCTACGCGGCATTCCTGTTCATCGGCGGCTTCATCGCCGGGATCATCGTCTCAGACCAAGACCGCCATGACTGACGATCGCGACGAACGCGGCGGCCTGGCCTCCGCATCGAGCATGCGGCGCATTCGGCGCTGCCCGGGCTCGCTCTTCCTCTCGCAGTCAAACCCTAACAGGGTTGACGGCAGCAAGGACGCGGACGAGGGCGTGGCTCGCCACAGCCTCATCGAGATCGGGGCCGACGCCGAGTCGATCGACGACTCGAACACGGCCTACACGGTCGAGCAGGCGAAGCGCAACGAGGCAGAGGCCATCCGCCGGGTTGGCATGGAGGGGATCGAGCCGCTCGAAACCATCCGCGAGGTCCGGCTGTGGGTGCATGGAGAAGATCTGCAGCGCGTCACGAGTGCCCGCCTCGACCTCGCCTTCATCTGGGAGTCCGTCGGGCTGATCGTCGATCACAAGACCCTGTTCGGGGACCACGGCCACGCGAAAGACAACGAGCAGCTGCTCACGCAGGTCGTCGCTCTCTGCGAAAACCACGGCGTCACCAAGGTCTACGTTGCGCTGTCGCAGCCGAACCTCGCAGCCGACAAGAGGCTGACATTCGCCGAATACGACTGGCACGACATCCAAGCCGCGCGGCGCCAGCTCCTCGACTGGTGCGCCGCCGCCAACCGGCCCGATGCCCCTCGCAACCCCGGAGACTGGTGTGTCAACTGCCCCGGTCGGAGCGTGTGCAAGGAGGCGATCGTTGCGTCGGTGGTGCTGTCGGTGCGCGACTCCGTCGAGCTATCTTCTCCGGAAAAGGTGTCGTGGCTGCTCGACCGCTGCGAACTGGCCGAGGGCGTCATCAAGGGAATCCGCGACGGCGCCAAGAAGATGATCGGTGACGGCGTTGTCGTCCCCGGGTGGGAGCTCACGCCTGGCAACACCACGAAGAAGATCACCAAACCGCAGGTCGCCTTCGGGGTCGTCGCCGAGAAGGGCGCGACCGAGGCCGAGTTCATCGCCGCGGTCACGGTGAAGAAGGGCGAGCTCGAAAAGCTCTACCACGCGAAGACCGGCGGCACGAAGAAGGCCGCGGCCGAGCAACTCGAAGCGGCGCTCAAGGCGGCCGACGCGATCGAGGAGAAACAGAACCAGCCGTCTCTCTCACGAATCAAATGACACAGAACGACAAAATCCCAGAGGAGCTTCGGCACCTCATCCCCGGCTTCGGCAACGCCGATTCCGACGGCGCCGGCGCGACGCAGGCGATGGCGTTGGTCTCGCCCAAGGACTTTCCCGCGACCGCGATTTCCGAGCGCGAGCAAGCAGAGCATAGCCTGCGACTCGCGTGGGAGCGGTTCGCTGGCATCACCTACCAGATCAACGTCGACAAGGGCTTCATGGAGCCGGGACGCGAGGTGCTCGCCGGCGACCAATTCATGCTCATGGTCTGCGAACTTGCCGAAGGCTACGAAGCCCACCGCAAGGACCTGAACGATGACAAGCTCACGCACCGCAACGGCAAGGAGGTGGAGCTCGCCGACGCCGTCATCCGGATTATGAACTACGCCCGCCACCGCGGTCTCGATGTGGTCGGCGCAATTATCGAGAAAACGCGCTTCAACGAAACGCGGCCCTA
>JAMPYE010000638.1 GCA_023700825.1 Thermoanaerobaculia bacterium
CGACGAGCGGCGCGAAGGGCGTCCGGTAGGCCTCGTGTCCCGTGACCGAGAGGCTGCCGAGCGTGCGGCCGTGGAAGCTCTCCTCGATCGCGACGATCTTCGACCGCCCCGGGTTCCGGAGCCGCGCGAACTTGAGCGCCGCCTCGTTCGCCTCGGTGCCGCTGTTGCAGAAGAAGGCACGCGAGAGGCCCGACGCGGAGACGAGCCGCTGCGCGAGGATTCCCTGCCACGGGTGGTAGAAGAGGTTCGACACGTGGAGCAGCTCCGACGACGCCTCGCGCAGCGCGCGGACGAGAGCCGGATGGCGGTAGCCGAGCGCGTTCACGGCGATGCCGGCGAGCAGATCCCAGTAGATCTTCCCGTCCGCGTCGGCGAGGCGCGCGCCCTTGCCCTCGCGCGGATGGAACGGCGTCCGCGCGTAGGTGCCGAGCACGTACGAGCTCTCGCGGAGCTCGACTCCGGTGGGTGATTCGTCATGCAGCAACAAGGCGCGTACCTCCCATGCCGACATTCAGCGCGTTTTCGTGACCGTCCGGGCCGGCGATGACGACTTCTCCGACGCCGCCGTGGATCGCGTCGATGCAGGAGCGGAGCTTCGGCACGATGCCTCCAGAGACGACGCGGAACTCGAGCAGCTGCTCCGCGCAGTCGGCCGAGATCGACTCGATGACCCGGCCCTTGTCGTCGAGCAGGCCGGGGACGTCGGTAAGAAACAGCAGCCGCCTCGCGCCTAACGCCACCGCGATCGCCGATGCCGCGGCGTCGGCGTTTACGTTCAGCAGCGTCGCGTCGGGACCGAGGGCGATCGAGGCGACGACGGGGACCAGCCCGCGCGAGGCGATGGCTTCGATGAGCATTCCGCTGGCCCGCGCGACGCGGCCGACATGGCCGAACTGCACGCCGTCGATCGGCGGGTGCGGCTCCGCCTCGAGCGTCGCGGCGTCGGGGCCGGAGATCCCCGCGGCCGGGATTCCCAGGGCGCCGAGCTCCGCGACGAGCAGCTTGTTCACCGAGCCCGCGAGCACCGAGACGACGACGTCGAGCGTCGCGTCGTCGGTGATGCGGAGGCCGGCGTGCGTCTTCTTCTCGATGCCCATCTTCGCCAGCGCCGCGTCGATCCGCTTTCCGCCGCCGTGGACGATGACGAGGTTCTCTCCCGACTCCTTCGCCGCGGCGAGGGAGGCGAGCGCACGTGCGCGCGTCACGGGGTTTTCCAGAAGGCTTCCGCCCAGTTTCACGACCGTCCAGCTTTTCATGCGAGGCCCTCCGTTTCTCCGAGCCCGAAGACCCGGTTGAAGTTCTGCACCGCCTGCGAGGCGGCGCCTTTCAGCAGGTTGTCGATGACCGAGACCACCACGGCGCCCTTGCCACCTGCGAGCAGCGCGAAGCCGATCTCGCAGCGCGGGGTGCCGACGACGTCGTGCAGCGACGGCAGCGTGCCCGCGGGATGGACGTGCACGAACGGCGCGCCGGCGTAGGCCGCGTCGAAGAGCGAGGCGATCTCTTCGTTCGTCGTCGGCCGCCCGAAGCTCAGATAGATCGTCGCGAGGATTCCCCGCGGGACCGGCAGCAGGTGCGGGACGAAGATCACGGACGGCTCTCCATGCTCGAGCCAGGCGGCGATCTCCGGCTCGTGCCGGTGCGTGCCGACGGCGTACGCCTTGAAATTGCCGGCGAGCTCGGTGAAGGAATAGTCGGTCTCCGACCGCTTGCCGGCGCCCGAGACGCCGCTCTTCGCGTCGCAGACGATCGGCGCGGTGCTGGAGAGCAGCGGCCGGAGCGGCCGCGTCGCGAGAAGGATCGACGTCGGGTAGCAGCCGGGGTTCGCGACGAGCTTCGCTCCCGCGAGCGAGCCGTTGCACCACTCGGTGAGGCCGTAGACGGCGCTGGCGAGGAGCTCGGGCGCCGGGTGCTCGAAGCCATACTTCTCCGGGTAGATCGACGCGTCGCGCAGCCGGAAGGAGCCGGAGAGGTCGATGACGGTCGCGCCCGACTTGAGCAGCTCAGGCACCGCGACGGCCGACATCTCGTTCGGAGTCGCGAGGAAGATCGCGTCGGGCTCGCCGGCGAGGATCGCGTCGATCGAGAACGGCGCCACCGCCGGGCCGTCGACTCCGCGGAGCGAGGGATGCAGGGAGGCGAAGGGCGCGGCCTTGCCCGAGCCGCCGGAGAAGACGCCTGCGAGCTCCGCGGACGGATGGCGCGCGAGGATCGCCGCGAGCTCCGCGCCCGCGTACCCGGTTGCTCCTGCGATGGAAATGCGAATTTTCATGACTGCTTCCTCCCTGGTCGATGTGGTGACGAGACGAGCCGCGCGCGATTCGCGCTACGGTCGTGTGCGCCTGCGTGAAGGCGCCGGGGAGGTGAGTGCGCGAACGCGCTGCTCGAACGAGCGCGCGGCGCGGGCGGAGGTCATGGCCACGAAGACGGTGTCGTCGCCACCGAGGGTGCCGGCAACGCCGTCGAGATCGGCCTCGTCGATCGCGCGAGCCACGGGCTGCGCCTCGGCGGGCGGGGTGCGGAGGACGACCATCGTGCCGCTCAGTGTGGCGGTGAGGACGAGCCCTCGGATCGCGGATTCGAGTTTGTCCTCGCGCGACTCGCGCGGGGCGAGCATGGCGCCGGCGAACATCTCGGCCAGCGCATAGCCATTGGGCGTCTTCACGACACCGAGCTCCCGGAGGTCGCGGGAGAGGGTGGGCTGGGCAACACGGATCCCCCGCTTCGCGAGAAGCGTGAGCAAGTCCTCCTGGGAGGAGACCGAGGCGTTCCGGATGATCCGGACAATCTCGTCGCGTCGCTGGGGTGACGTATTCATCTCGGGATGGTAAATAGCATGAATATTCA
>JAMPYE010000057.1 GCA_023700825.1 Thermoanaerobaculia bacterium
ACGACTCTTCTCGTGGTCTTCGTCCTCGGCATGGCGCTGACGCTCACCCCGTGCGTCTACCCGCTCATCCCTCTGACGATGGCGTTCTTCGCGTCGCAGACCGGCGGGAGCACGGCGCGCCGCTTCGGCCTCTCGTCGACCTACGTCCTGGGCATCGCGATCACCTACTCGACGCTCGGCGTCTTCGCCGCGCTTTCCGGCGCGCTCTTCGGCGCGTGGATGCAGCAGCCGCTCGTACTCGGGTTTTTCGCGCTGCTGATGGTGCTGCTCGCGCTCTCGATGTTCGGGCTCTACGACATCAACGTTCCCCAGTTCATCGCGAACCGCGCGAGCGCGCGCTCGGGCTTCATCGGTTCGCTCACGATGGGCCTGCTCGCCGGCATCGTCGCCGCGCCGTGCGTCGGACCGTTCGTCGTGTCGCTCATCGCGCTCGTCTCACAGAGCGGGAATCCGTATCTCGGTTTCGTGCTCTTCTTCGTGCTCGCGCTCGGCCTCGGCGTGCCGTTCCTGCTGCTGGGGCTCTTCTCCAGCGGAGCGAGCGCGCTGCCGCGCTCGGGCCCCTGGCTCGTGAAGATCAAGCAGGCGCTAGGCTTCGTCCTGATAGCGATGGCGTTCTACTTCCTGCGCCCCGTGACGGGCGACGTGGTCTACAGCTGGGGTGTCGCGGGCAGCCTCGTCCTCGGCGCGATCTTCCTGTTCGTGCGCAAGGAGCCGACGCGCGCCGGCAACGTGATCCGCGTCGTCTGCGGGCTTCTGCTGCTGGCGGGGGCGGTGCCGTTCGTGATGCCGAAATCGACCGGGCCCGAGATCTCCTGGGCGAAATACGACGACGCGGCGATCGCGGCCGCGGCCAAAGAGGACCGTCCCGTCATCATCGATTTCTACGCGGACTGGTGCCTGCCCTGCAAAGAGCTCGATCACAACACCTTCAACCAGGCTGAGATCGTCGATGAGTCGAAACGCTTCGCGACGTTCAAGGCCGACTTGACGCAGGGCGACGACGAGAAGTCGAAAGAGCTCGTCAAGCGCTACGGGATCATCGGCGTGCCGACCATCGTCTTCATCGACGCGAAGGGGAGCGAGATCCGCGAGCTGCGGCTGACGGGATTCGAGAAGCCCGACGCGTTCCTCGAGCGGATGAAGAAGGCCAGATGATTTCGGATTTCGGATTGCGGATTTCGAATTTCGAATTTGGCTTCGCAAGCCTGAATCATCTTCGCTCGTCACGTCGTACACGCGGTGCCCGCGCGCGGCCCATCAAATTCGAAATTCGAAATTCGAAATCGCCTCTACTTCGGCAGCTCGATCGTCGGGTCCTCGTCGCGCTCGCGGTAGAGCATCACGATCTTGCCCACGAGGCCGACGACTTCGGATTGCGTCGTTCCGGCGAGTTCCCCGGCAAGCTGCTTGCGCGCGGCGCCTTCGGCGTCGATCTTCACCTTGATCAATTCGTGCGACGCCAGGGCGCGCAGCGTCTCGGCGGCAACGCCGGTGGTCAGCCCGTGCTGGCCGATGCGCACGACGGGGTCGAGGTGGTGAGCCAGGGCTCGGAGGTATTTTCGCTGTTTCGTAGTGAGCATCGTGGCCTCGGACTGGGAATGCGCGTGTTGCGCCGGGCCATTGTATCGGAGTCAGTGGCCGCACCGGCCGCGATTTGACGGGCTTGGAAGGCTTGAGCTAGAGTTTGCCGCCCGCTGGAGGAAACCATGGATCGTCAGGAACGACACGACATCAAGCACGACAAGTTCGTCGACCAGGTGAACACCTACTACGACGACGTCAAGAGGAACTCCCAAAAGGTGGTCCTGGGCGTCGTCGGCATTCTTGCCGTGATCGCGATCGGTGTCCTGATCTGGGGTTGGGGCGCGCGCCAGGAGAAGGCGGCGCAGAAGCTGCTCGCGGAAGCGATCGAGACGTTCGACGCCCCGGTGGGCGACGCCGCGGTGGCCGACCCGAACCGCCAGGGCCCCGCGTTCAAGACCGACGCGGAGCGCATCGCCGCGGCGGAGCCGAAGCTCAAGGACGTCGTCGCGAAGTTCTCGCGAAGCGACGCCGCTCAGGTCGCGAACCTGTACATCGCCCAGATCGAGGCGACGAGGGGACAGACCGATTCAGCGATCAAACTCTACGAAGAGTTCGTGAAGAAGAACCCGGAGAGCCTGCTCGCGGGCGGCGCGCAGCTGAGCGTCTATCAGCTCCGCATGGCGGCCGACCCGAAGGCGGTGATCGCCGATCTCGAGAAGGCCTCGATGGACGAGAAGTCGCTTCTGCCGAAGGAAGCCACCCTCTCGATGCTCGCCGAGGCCTACGAGAAGAGCGGCGACAAGGCGAAGGCGACCGACATCTATCGCCGGATCGCGACCGAGTTCCCGCAGAGCGCCTACGCTGCGGACGCGCAGCAGAAGATGAACCGCGGCTGAGGCGCGACACATCACATCGAACGAGTCACGAGGCGCGGCGAAAGCCGCGCCTCTTTCTTTAGACCGCTGCGTTTGACCTCCGCTCGATTCAAAGTAAGCTGACCTCGTTCCGCCCGTCATCCGGAGGCTCCTCATCGTCTATCTCGCCGGCGCCGTGCTTCTCCTCTGGTTCGTCCTGTCGCTCCAGACTCTGACGAACCTGCTGACGATCCCGCGCCTTCGCGTGCGATCGCCTCGCCCCGGCTTCGCGCCGCTCGTCTCCGTCGTGATTCCCGCGCGCAACGAGGCGGAGCACATCGGCCCAACCGTCGAGTCGATGCTCGCGCAGACGTGGGCGCGACTCGAGGTGATCGTCGTCGACGACCTGTCGGACGATGCGACCGCGGCCGTAGTCCGCGCCCTCGCTGCTCGCGACTCGCGCGTCAGGCTGGTCGAAGGAGGGCCACACCCCGAGGGCTGGCTCGGCAAGCCGTGGGCTTTGCAGCAGGGTGGCGAGGCGGCGACGGGGGAGTTGATTCTCCTCGTCGACGCCGACGTCCGCTACGCGCCCGAGGCCATCGAAGCCCTCGTCGCCGAGGCGGATGAGCATACCGGGACCTCGATGTTCTTTGTCTTTCCACACTTCGAGATGCGCGGCTTCTGGGAGAACGTGCTGATGCCGGCGCTGCCCAGCGGGCTCTTCATGGGGCTCCCTGTCTGGCTGTCGAATCGCACGACTCTGCCGCTGCTCGGAGTCGGCGGCGGACCGGGAAACCTCGTGCGACGTGAAGCGTACGAAGCGATCGGGCGGCATACGCGACTTCGCAACGCGGTGATCGACGATATCGGGCTCGCGCGCCTCGTGCGCGCGTTCGGCTGCCGGACCCGTACGCTGCAGGCCGACCACCTGATCCGCCTCCGGATGTACCGGGGCCTTGGCGAGATCGTCGAAGGCTTCACGAAGAACTCCTACATGGTGTTCGCCGGCACTCTGCCGCGCGCGCTCGTCGTCAGCGTGATCGTGCCGCTCAGCCATCTCGCTCCGTGGATATGGACCGGGCTCGCCGTCGCTTCGCTCGCCTCGGGGACGTTGCCGCGCGGCTCGGCGGTGCTCGGCGCGACGGCACTCGCGTTGATCCTGCTGACCCGGCTCGCGTTGTTCGGAGCGCTCGGCTTCAGTCGAGCCTCGGCGCTTCTGATGCAGCCGCTGGAGGTCCTCCTCTGGCAGTGGATCTTCCTTCGATCGACCTTGAGGCTCGGGATTCTGCGGCGGCTTCACTGGAGAGGGCGCGATTATCCCGCCTCGGTGACCGCCTTCGGCGATGCAGGCGGGATCGTGCGGCGTCCGGCCAGCTAGTGGGCGGGTATCGGACGAGGAATCGACTAAGTGCTTGTTCCGTAACGTTTTCTTCCGCGATTCTTCCCGGAAGGCGTCGCCGGCGGGCCGGCGGGGAAATATGTGGGATCCGGCAGGGATTCAGTTAGCCGCAAGAGCACAGCTCTCCATGACCAGACCCATTGAGCGCCACCAGCAGCTGATCGAGGAGATCCTCGCGAAATACGATCTTAGCCACGACTTCGGACGCAAGATGGCGTACGAGGCGGCGATCGAGCATGCCCGCGAGCACCTCACCGAGGATCCTCACTGCAACGACTTCCTGCGAGCCGTGGCGAGCCGCCTCGGTTTCCAGCCGGTCGTGTTCGACACGATCGAGAGCCGGGTCAAGCTGCGCAAGGGCGCGTGGGTCGACGCCTGGATCTCCGACGAGGACGACGAGGTCGCGATCACCGGAACCCGCGAGGGGCTCCAGTACCTGATCGACGTCCTCACTCAGCTGCGCAACTCGACCGAGCCGGGGGAGCACGTGCATCTCGATCGCGGCATCGCGCCGATGACCGACAACACCGCGCATCTCGTCTTCTTCAAAGAGGACGAGACCTGGTTCACGGGCGCGCCCGAGAATCTCGAGCCTTACCCTCCGCGCGACATCGAGGCCTCGCAGGTCTTCGCGTTCCAGTCGCTGCAGTATCCGCCGGAGGGCCTCGCGATCACGCCGCACCGCCTCTATCGCGTCGTCAGCGCCGAGCGCGCGGCGGAAGACGATCTGAACGTGAAGGACTTCCCCGAGGGGGCGCCGGAGCGCTACTACACGTTCCGCTTCCGCGCCGACGCGGGCCAACTCGTCTCCTACGGCTTCCATCTCGACGATCCCGGGATGAACTTCTTCACCCACAAGGAAGTGATGTCGCTGGTGATGGGAGTCGAAGAGTAATTGCGGAGTGCGGAATGCGGAATGTGATGCAGCGCGACTCGCTGCATTCGTGCCCGATCTCCTGAGCGCACCGCGCTGACCGCTCCAAATCAGTCCTCGCCGGGTTTCTCATTGCGCATTCCGCAATCCGCAATCCGCATTTCCCCCGTGTGATCCCCGTCATGTCCCCCTTCGTACCGTCGGGATACGCTGCGGCCCGGTTTTTCAGGAGGTCGCGCAATGCCGGCATGGGAATGGTGGGACTGGTGGCAGGCCAGAAAGGATCGTTACCTGCTGAGCGAAGAGCCGTTTCTCGACTACGAGCGCTTCTCGAGCATCTGTGTCGGGATCGGGCTTCCCGACATATCGCAGCGCTCGACTTTTTCGTTCCACAACGTTCGTGACGGCGCCGACCGCTTCATCGGGAAGTCGAAGCACGGTGAGAAGCCGTTCGCGCGCATCTACACGCGGCTCGGCAACCCGACGACGGAGTATCTCGAGAAGGTCCTGTTCCGGCTCGAGTGTCAGCACCTCATCGACAAGGCGCTCGAGGCCGACGAGAAGGAGCCGACGGTCGGCAGCATGGTCCTCGGGTCCGGAATGGGGGCGATCGCGGCGCTGCTCGTCTCGCTCGTCCGCACCGGTGACGCCATCATCGCCGGCAACGTCTACGGCTGCACCGACAGCCTCCTGCGAGGCCTGGAGCACAAGTTCGGTGTCCAGCCGGTCTTCGTCGACACGACCGATCTCGCGCAGATCGAGGCCGCGCTCGAGTCGCATGCGAACGCCCGCGTCATCTTCCTCGAGACGCCCGAGAACCCGAACCTCGGAATTGCCGACATCCGCAAGGTCAGCGCGCTCGCGCGGAAGCACGGCGCGCTGCTCGTGGTCGACAACACGTTCTGCAGTGCCTACCTGCAGCAGCCATTCCGCCTCGGCGCCGACTTCGTCGTGCAGAGCCTCACGAAGTACGTGAACGGCCACTCGACGTCGATCGGCGGTCACGTCCTCGGACCGTTCCCGTTCATGACCGGGGAGTTCTTCGTCTGGGCGAAGGACCTCGGCCCGACGCCGAGCCCGTTCGACAGCTGGCTCAACTCGCTCTGTATCCAGACGCTTCCGCAGCGGATGGACATCGCCTGCACGAGCGCGGCGAAGCTCGCCGAGGTCTTCTCGAAGCACCCGCGCATCGAGAAGCTCTACTATCCCGGCCTTCCGACGCACCCTCATCACAACCTCGTCGGCACGCAGATGCGCAACGGTGGCGGCATGATCGCATTCGAGCTCGAAGGCGGCTACGAGCCCGCGGTGAAGCTGATGAACTACTTCGCGCGGCACGACACGCCGATGGAGCTCGCGGTGAGCCTTGGCAGCGTCATCAGCTACATCCAGCACCCGGCGAGCATGACGCACAGCGTCGTGCCCGAGGCCGACCGTCTCGCGCGCGGAATCACCAACGGGCTCGTTCGATTCAGCGTCGGGCTCGAAGGGGTCTCGATTCTCCGGGAGGCCTTCGAGGAAGGCCTCGACCTGGCATACAGGTAGACTTGCTCCGGGATCATGCCGCCGGGAGAATGGTGGCGGGGCTACCCGGCCGCGTGCCGGGGAACGGAGGCATCGTGGCGATTCAGCGGATCACGGTTCTGGGCGCGGGAACGATGGGGCGCGGCATCGCGTACCTCGGAGGGCTCTCCGGGTACGAGACGTGCCTTTACGATCTCACCGATCACATCCTCCACGACGCGATGAGCCTGATCGAGGCGACCTTCGCGAAGTCGGTCGAGAAGAAGAAGCTCGAGGCGTCGGACGCGCACAAGGGTGTCTCCCGGATCTTCGCTACCAGCGACCTCGAAGCCGCGGTCCGCGAGGCCGACCTCGTCATCGAGGCCGCGCCCGAGGATCCGGAGTTGAAAAAGGAGATCTACGCGCAGATCGACGTCCTGACCCCGGGGCACACGATCCTCGCGTCGAACACCTCTTCGATCTCGATCTCGGAGCTCGCGAAGCTGGTCGAGATCCCCGCACAGTTCGTCGGGATGCACTTTTTCAACCCGCCTCACGTGATGAAGCTGGTCGAGATCGTCCTGGGTGACGAGACGAGCGCGGCGACGACGGCGGCCGTGCGCGAAGTGGCCGAGAGGATGGGCAAGGAAACGATTCTCGTGAAGGACTCGCCCGGTTTCGCGACCTCGCGGCTCGGCGTCGCGATCGGGCTCGAAGCGATTCGCATGTTCGAGGAAGGGGTTGCCTCGGCGTCCGACATCGACAAGGCGATGGTACTGGGCTACAACCATCCGATGGGGCCGCTGCGGCTGACCGACCTCGTTGGCCTCGACGTCCGCCTCGGGATCGCCGAATACCTCACCGCCACGCTCGGCCCCCGCTTCGAGCCGCCGAAGCTGCTCCGGGAGATGGTCGAGCGAAACCAGCTTGGCAAGAAGACGGGCAAGGGCTTCTACGACTGGGAGCCGTGAGCCTTCCTCCCGATTCCTACGGCGCGTTCGCGCGGGTCTACGACAAGGCCCTCGGTGAGCTGTTCTTCCGCGGGATCGCACAGGTGCTGCGCGCGCTCGAGGTCGAGTACCCGACCGCGAAGAAGACGCATCTCGACATCGCCTGCGGCACAGGGCTCGCGATGCGCCACTTCATCTCGCGCGGCTGGAAGTCGACGGGCGCCGACGCGTCGTACGCGATGGCGTCCCGCGCGAGGGCGCGCGGCCTCGACGTCATGGTCGCGGACTTTCGCGACCTCGCGCTTCTCGGGCGCTTCGAGCGGATCACCTGCCTGTACGACAGCCTGAACCACATCCTCGACCGCGACGACCTGCTCCGCGCGTTTTCCTGCGTCGAGCCGCTTCTGGACGATTCGTCGCTCTTCTGGTTCGATCTCAACGACCCTGCTTCGTACGACGGCGTCTGGGCGATCGCCGAGCCGTACGTGTCGAGCGGGGAGGACTACCACCTCGAGATCGCGACACGCTACGACGAGCCCGCGAATTTCGCGTCGGCGCGAGTCGTGGGTTGGCACGACGTGGACGGTGAGCGGCACCTCATCGACGAAACGCACTACCAGCGCTCCTGGTACCGCGACGAAGTCATCTCCCTCCTGGCGGAGGCCGGGCTCGAGACCGTCGACGTCTTCGGCTTCGATCCGTTCGCCTCCCGGGTGTTCGAGGCCGTCGAAGTGAAAGAGATGTACGTCGCGAGACGCGTGCGCTGAGCGTCGCCTGCGCGACGTGGCGCAGGCACTCTTGCCTGCGCGCGGCGCGAAGCGCCGCAGTCGGTGATCTCGGCACGACCGCCAGTCGCCTGCGGCGACGCGCCGACAGGAGTGTCTGCGCCCCCCCCCACGGCGGCATCTCCGCTCCCATCCGCGGGCATTGCATATAGAATCTCAGCACTCTATGGATCTCGGAATCGCTGGCTGCGGTGCACTCGTGGGAGGCTCGAGCTCGGGCATCGGACTCGCGTGCGCCGACCTTCTTCTCGCCGAAGGTGTCCGCGTCGTGCTCGTCTCGCGGGGGGAAGAGCGGCTTCGCGTCGCATCCGCGGCGCTGGCGTCGAAGCATGGGCGCAGCGTTTCGCACGTCGCGGCCGATCTGTCGACGGCCGAGGGCGCGGGCGAGGCGTTCCGCGCGGCCGAATCGATCCTCGGCCAGGTCGACATCGTGGTCAACAACGCCGGAGGGCCGAAATCAGGCCCGTTCGAGGCGCTCTCCGACGACGACTGGGAACGCTCGTTCCATCTGAACCTGATGAGCGCCGTACGCCTTTCGCGTCTCGCGACGCCGGGGATGAAGGCGCGGCGGTGGGGAAGGATCGTCAACATCACGTCGACATCCGTGAAACAGCCGGTCGAGGGGCTGATGCTCTCGAACTCGATCCGGATGTCGGTCGTCGGATTCGCGAAGACGCTCGCGGACGAGCTCGGCCAGTTTGGCGTCACCGTGAACACGGTGGCGCCGGGCTACACGGGCACCGACAGACTCGACCAGCTCGCCGCGGCGAAAGCGGAGAGGACGGGAGTGACGAAGGACTCGGTGCTCGAGTCGTGGCGGGGCGACGTGCCCCTTCGCCGGATCGGTTTGCCCGAGGAGGTTGCCGCGGCCGTCGTCTGGCTCTGCTCGCAGCAGGGCGCGTACATCACCGGTGTGACTCTCGCCGTCGACGGCGGGCGAACGCGCGCGTCGCTGTAATCGGGAAGGCGAACCGGCAATGGCAGGCAGACTCAGCCGCGGAAAATCGATCCTGGTCAGAGCGGTTGCCGCACTGATTCTCGTCGGTTTCGCGCCGCTGCTGTTCACCGCGTACCGGCTGATCGGGATCAACAAGCACGGGATGGAGGACCAGGTCCTCCTCACGCACACCGTCGCGGCGAGAACCGCCGGGGAGCGCATCGACGCGTTCGTGGAGGCGTGGCGCGCGCGCTGCAACGCCGTGTCGATGAACGAGATCGTTCTCGCGGACGCGCGCTCGCCCGAGGCGAGCGAGATCCTCCAGTCGCTGCTCGGCGGTGACGCGAACCTGGCGGCGATCGAGATCTTCGATCCGTCGGGACAGCGAGTCATCGCGATCAGGAGCCGCGAGTTCGAAAGCGACCTCTCGCCGTGGTTCGGCCGTCCCATTCTCGGCCAGGTCGAGATCGCGGGCCGGGGGCTGGAGCGGTGGCTGATCGTCTCCTCCCGGCTCCCCGACTCGCTCGCCACGGTGCAGATGATCGTCGACGCGCGGACGATCGACCAGGTGCTCATCGGCGCGGAGCTCGGCCCGCAGGCCGAGCTCGGGTTGATCGACCGGAACGGTGCGATCCTCGCGCCCCAGGGACGCCAGATCAAGTCGTTCCCCCCCGACCTCATCGCGTTCGGCAAGTCTGCGACCTTCGTCGGCGCCGGAGAGTTCGGCACGAAGGAGACCGGGCGCGTGCTCGGGGCGTATTTCCCGCTGCCTAACCATGCGTGGGCGATCCTGTCACGACAGCCGATCGACGTGGCCCAGGCGGTCGACAGAAAGATGAAGCGCGAAGCGCGGACCTCGCTCGCCCTGTCCCTCGGCCTAACCGGAGTGCTTGCGGGGCTCGCCTACGCTCAGTTCGTCCGCCCGATCCGCGAGCTCGTCGCGGCGCAGCGAAAACTCGCCGGAGGCTCGTCGGCCGCGGGCGCCGGGGGCTCGGAGATCCAGCAGCTGAAAGACACGTTCGAGATGATCGAGCGGCGCATCCGCGACCAGGAAGACCTCGGGCGCGTGTTCGTCGGGCGTTACCAGGTGCTCGGCCTCCTCGGGCGGGGCGGGATGGGGGTCGTCTTCCACGGGTTCGACTCGAGGCTCGAGCGGCACGTCGCGCTGAAAGTCGTCCGCACGGCCGACAGCGTGAGCACGTCGGAACGCGACGAGCTGATCACCGCCCTCAAGCGGGAAGCCGTCATGATCGCGAAGTTCAACCACCCCAACGTCGTGAACGTCTACGACGTCGAGGGCGAAGGCGGCACGGCCTACATCGCGATGGAGCTCGTCGAAGGGCTCAGCCTCGAGCGCTATCTCGCGCGGCGCAAGCGCATCCCGTGGATGGAGGCGCTCGTGATCGGCTTCGCGACGACGAAAGCGATCGCCGCGGCGCACGAGAATGGCATCGTCCATCACGACATCAAGCCGGGCAACGTTCTGCTCGGCAAGGACGGTTCGATCAAGGTGACCGACTTCGGCATCTCGCGGCCGGTCTCCTCGGGCCCGCAGCGCAGCGACGTGGTGTTCGGCAGCCCCGGCTACCTGTCGCCCGAGGCGTGCAAGGGACGTCGCATGGGCCCCGAGGGCGACGTCTTCGCGCTCGGCGTCACCCTCTACGAGATCCTGATCGGAATCAACCCGTTCCGGAGGAACACCGTGGGCGCCACCATTCGCGCGACGATCGACGAGCAGGTCCCCGAAGTTTCGTCCAAGATCGAGGGGATCGATCCGAAGTTCAGCTCGGTGATCGCGCTGATGCTCGAGAAGGACCCCCTCAAGCGGTTCGGCAGCGCTGCCGCGGTATCCGAGGTGTTCGGCGAGATCGTCCGGCGGACCGGGGCGCGCTGGGAGTTCCCCGAGTCGCTTCTCACAAAACAGAGCGCGGGGAAGCTGCCGCGTCCCGAGCAGCCCACCGTCTCGTCGTGATCCACGAGAACAAGGAGACACACCAATGCGCGCAACGATTCTGACGATCCTTGGACTTCTCGCGGCGACGGCAGTTCTCGCTCAGTCGGCGCCTCAGGCGCGCCCGGGCGACACGGTGGCATGGCACGTGGTGAAACCCGGAGAGACACTGAGCAGCATCACCGGGCACTACCTGGGCGATTCCACGTTCTGGCCCGAGAATCACCGCCTCAACCCGGGCGTGAAGGACCCGAACAAACTCACGCCCGGACAGCGGGTCCTCGTGATCACGGCGCGCGAGATCGCGGCGCGCCGCGCGAAGGTGGATCAGCTCTCGCGCAAGGTCGAAAAGAAGCTGCAGCAGGAGTCGTGGCTTTCGGCGAAAGTCGGCGACCAGCTCGTCGAGCGCGAGGGGCTGCGAACGTACGAATCGTCGTCCGCCCAGCTCGGGCTCGACGACGGCTCGCGGCTGCAGATGACGGAGAACTCGATCGTCTTCCTTCGCGAGTACAAGGCATCGCTTCGCAAAGTCGATCGCAGCCAGATCGAGGTGATCGAAGGGGGCGTCGATCTCGCGCTGACACCGGCGAAGACGCGTGCGAAGCGCGACGTGGAGATTCTCATCGGCGACGTGCGCGCTCGTCCGAAGGCGACCGACGCGACGTCGGAATCCCGCGCGCGCAAGGACCAGGCGACGAAGAGCGCGAAGCTGATGGTGTATTCGGGGGCGACCGAAGTCGAGGCGGGGGGCGTGAAGCTGCAGGTGCCAAAGGGCATGGGAACCTCCGTGACCGAGGGCGCGGCGCCGTCGGCTCCGGAGAAGCTGCTCGCGGCCCCGGCTCTCGTTGCTCCGGCCCAGAGCGCCGAGACGCGGGGACCGACCGAGCTCGGCTGGTCGCCGGTCGCGAACGCACAAAGCTATGTGGTCGAGATCTGCCGCGACCCGGCCTGCGCCCAGCTCGTGACCCGCCAGACGGGGATCGAAGGAACGACGGCGTCGATGGCGTCGCTGCCGATCGGCAATCTCCACTGGAGAGTCACCGCGCGGAGCAAGGCAGGCCTCGACGGGTATCCGTCGAAGACAAGAGAGCTCGCAAGCGTCCGCGTGGTCACCGGCCGGGTGATGTTCGATCCGCGCTCGACGGGCGACGCGTCATCGCTGCACCCGATCGAGGGGGCGGTCGTGCGCCTTTACGCAGATAACGGCGACGGCACGCCCGGAGAGGGCGACGCGATGAAGTCGGAATCGCGCAGCGATGCGACGGGCTCGTTCGAGCTTGGTAGCGTCGGCAGCGGCGTCTACTGGGTCGCCGTCGACTCCCGTTCAGCGTCTCCCGCGGGAACGTGGCGCGAACAGACGTGGGGCAGCGCTGGCTCGTTCTGTGCGGACGGGAACGGCGGCAGCCCGATGCGCTCGACGGACGGTGCCTGCTTCGGCGGCCGCCGCGGCGGCGTGGCGGACTCGTTCGAAACTCTCGCGGGAGCCGAGCACGTCGCGAAGGTGGAGGTGAGCGACGCGGTGAACCTCGCCGGGCTCGACTTCGCGTTCAGCGACGCAGCGGTCACCACGGTGGCCGACGCGGAGCCGGCGCTGCAGGGCTCGCTGCGGCAGTTCCTGCTGAACGCGCAGGCCTCCGCGGGTGAGCGTGCGATGCGCTTCGTGCCGGCGGAGCCCGCCAACTCCAGCTCCGGCAGCGCGTCGTGGTGGCGCGTCAGCCTCGCCGCGGCTCTGCCTGCACTTGCGGAGAACACGCTCGTCGACGGGCGAGCATGGAGCCTCGCGGGTCTGGCGATCGACTCGAATCCCGGCACACTCGGGTCGGCGGAGAAGGTCGGGGTCGACGGTGTCGCGCTGAAGAATCCCGATCGTCCCGAGCTCGAAATCGACGGCCGCGGCGCCGTCGCAGTCGTCGTCACGACGGCCGCGAGGGGCGCGATTGCGAATCTCGCCGTCACGGGGGCGACGCAGCAGCAGATCGTCGTGACCGCACCGCTCTCGATCGAGAACAGCGTCGTCGGCATGGCAGCCGACGGGACGGCCTCCGCCACCGTCGCGCAGGTCGGCGTCGACGCGACCGCGGATCTGAGCGTCTCGCGGGCCTTCGTGGCGAACCAGTCGGCGGTCGGAATCCGCGTCTGGTCCGACGACGGGCGGCCGAAGTTGAGGGCGCACGATCTCGAGGCCGCCGGCTGCGGCGTGTACCCCGTGATCCAGGTCCGCGCGTCGGGAGCGGAGCTCTCGAATTCGCTCGTGCGTCGCTGCGACGACACGCCGGGCGGGCTCGGTATCGAGTTTCTGGGAGGGAGCGTCCCGTTAGGCGTCATCTGCCGCGACCACAAGGTGACGGGCTCGACGATCCGCGGATTCGAGAACGGGATCGCGATGCGCCTCGGGGCGATGGACAACGTGATCGAGGGGAACGTGATCGACGCCTCGGCGCGGGGCGTCATGTTGCAGCACATCCAGTCTCACTGGACTCCGAAGGGGAACCGCATTTCGCGCAACCGCTGGCTCGGCGACAACGAGCCGATCGCGCTCGAGGGCATCCCGGGTCTAGGCCTCGCGAGCGAGAGGCTCTACATCGACGCGATCCCTTGCTCGGCGAGCGGAACGAGCGTGGACCGCGCCCTCGATTTCATGGGAGTGGGATCGGTCGAGCGGGTGGAGAGCGGGATCCGGGTGACCGGCAAAGTCTGCCCTGAAGCGACCGTCGAGGTTTACTCCCGGACTCAAGGGCGGATCGAGTATCTCGGCGCCGTCACGGGCGATGCCGCAGGCACGGTCGACGGGGTCGTCGCGACCAGCGGCGGCGCGCCGCGCGATCTAGCGCTCGTGTCGATCGACAAGACCGGAACGACGTCGCGCCTGAAGTTCGGCTCGACCAGGTGAAAAACAGGCGACAGGCGAGAGGCGAAAGGCGGGCGACAGGCGAGAGGCGATGAGCAGGCAGCCGGGCTCGTAGCGCCGGCGTCCCCGCCGGCTGTCGTGCGGGCGTCCCGCCCGCGCGAGAGCTTACGCTCCCGATCCAGTC
>JAMPYE010000639.1 GCA_023700825.1 Thermoanaerobaculia bacterium
ACCTCGATCGGTGCGCTTCTCGCCTCGATCGTCTACCCCGTGGCACGCTACGTCAGCCCTCCCCTGCTCCCCGAGGCGTCGACGAATCAGGTCGAAGCCGGCGCGACGAACGACCCGGACCTGATTCAAAAGGGCTTCAAGATCGTCCGATTCGGCGCCGAGCCCGTGATCCTGGTTCGCGCTTCGGAGACCGAGTTCCGCGCGTTCTCGGCGACCTGCACCCACCTCGACTGCATCGTCGAGTACCACGCCGACCGCAAGCGACTCTTCTGCAACTGCCACGCGGGAGAGTACGACCTGCAGGGCAAGAACGTGGCGGGGCCGCCGCCGAAGCCGCTCACGGTGTATACCGTGAAGGTCGAGAGCCCCGCGGCGGGCCAGCCCGGGACCATCGTGATCGTCAGGAGCTGAGCGATGAAGGAAACTATCGGCAGGTTAGGCGCATGGCTCGATGACCGCCTCTCGCTATCGGCGCTTCGCGACGTCGCAGCGCACAAGACGGTGCCGTCGCACCGGCACAGCATCTTCTACTACCTCGGCGGGATGACGCTCTTCTTCTTCGTCGTGCAGGTCGTTACCGGCATCCTGCTGATGCTCTACTACCGACCCTCCGCCGAGGAGGCCTTCGAGTCGATCGAGTTCATCATGACCACCGTCCCGTTCGGATGGTTGATCCGCTCGATCCACTCCTGGTCGGCGAACCTGATGGTCTACTTCGCGTTCGTGCATCTCGTCACCGTCTATTTCATGAAGGCCTACCGCCCTCCGCGGGAGCTCACCTGGATCACCGGCTGCATCCTCCTGTTCCTGCTGATGGCCTTCGGCTTCTCCGGCTATCTGCTGCCCTGGAACCAGCTCGCGTTCTTCGCGACGAAGGTCGGGACGGACATCGCGGGATCGATTCCGGTGGTGGGCGAGTGGACGCTGCGCTTCCTTCGAGGCGGCGAGCGTGTCACGGGCGGCACGCTCTCACGCTTCTACGGCTGGCACGTCGCAATCCTCCCCGCTGTCACTGCATTGCTGCTCGGGCTGCATCTCGCACTCGTTCAACTCAAAGGGATGAGCGTGCCGCCCAGAGACGAGAAGGAGGGCTCCACCACGCCCTCGATGCCGTTCTTCCCCCACTTCGCCCTGCGCGACCTGTTCGGATGGACGCTGGCTCTCGGAGTCCTCGCCGCGCTCGCGGCGCTCTTCCCCTGGGAACTGGGAGAGAAGGCCGACGCGTTCGCGCCCGCGTACGCGAACATCCGCCCCGAGTGGTACTTCGTATTCATGTTCCAGGCGCTCAAGCTGGTGCCCGGCGGCGAGGTCATGGGGGTCGAGTACGAGGCGATCGCGATCATCATCTTCAATCTCGGCGGGGTCGTTCTGCTGCTCGTCCCGTTCCTCGACCGCGGCGTGCGCGAGAGGGGGCGCAGTCCCGGCTTCACCATCGCCGGCATCGTCGCCCTGACCGGAATGGTCGGGATGACGATGTGGGGCTACCACTCGTTCGTTCCTCTGTTCGTCGTCCTGGGCACCTGCGTGTTGCTGCTGCTTCTTGCCCTCGTCACGGGCCCGTCACGAAAGGAAGATGACCGGTGAGGTCCGCGATGAGTCTCTCCGTCGGTCTCCTGCTCGCGCTCGCCCTGGCCATGTCGTCGTCGGCGGCGCCGGTCGACACGTCGTGCACGCGATGCCACTCGAATCCGGACATGTTCGACGGTCCGGCCGTGGCGATCGTCGGGGCGTACGCGAAGGACATTCACTCCACAGCCGGCCTGTCGTGCCACGACTGTCACGGCGGCAACCCGGATCCGAGTCTCGCCGACGACCCGGACGCGGCGATGGACCCGAAGTTCAAGTCGAACCCCTACCGGGGAAAGCCGGAGCATGGCGGCGTTCCCGACTTCTGTGGAAGCTGCCACTCCGACCTCGGGTACATGCGGCGCTACCAGCCCGCGGCCCGCACCGATCAGCTCCAGGAATACTGGACGAGCCGCCACGGGATCGCACTCAGAAACGGCGACACCGACGTCGCCACCTGCATCGACTGTCACGGCGTCCACGGCATTCGCGCGGTGGCGGACATCGAATCGAGCGTCCACCCCACGCGCGTCGCGGAGACCTGCAGCCGGTGCCACTCGGACGCGAAGCGGATGGGGCCGCATCGCGACCCGGCGGGGCGCCCGATTCCGGTCGACCAGTACGCGCGATGGAGGCGAAGTGTTCACGCCGCCGCGCTGCTGGAGAAGGGCGATCTGTCTGCGCCGACATGCAACGACTGCCACGGAAACCACGGTGCAACGCCTCCCGGAATCGAAAACGTCTCGTTCATGTGCGGGCAGTGTCACGGCCGCGAAGCCGCGCTGTTCCGCGCAAGCGCAAAGCACGACAAGTTCGCCGAGCACAACGAGCTCTTGAAGGACGCAGAGCAAGGCTGCGGCTCGTGTCACGAAAATCTCGCCACCGTCACTCTGACGTCGTTCGGCGAGTGCGTGACCTGCCACGAGAATCACGCCGTCATCCGGCCCACCGTGGCGCTGCTCGGCAACGTCCCCGAAACTCCATGCGCCCTCTGCCACGAGCCGCTGGAGGGCTTCCTTGGCGACAAGTTCGACGAGCCGGCGGCGCGGCGCAAGCACTTCGAGGAAGTGCGGGACGAGCTGTTGACGGCCGCGGCGGCGCAGAAACTCACGGGGAACGCACGCTTCGACTGGCTCGTCGACCAGGCGCAGGAGCTGCCCTTCCACACCACGGAGCCCGAGGCCCCGGGCAAGCCACGGCAGAAACGGGCGGAGTTCTCCCGCCTCTTCGACAAGTTCCGCATCGGCAAGACCCACTACACCTACAC
>JAMPYE010000058.1 GCA_023700825.1 Thermoanaerobaculia bacterium
CATCGTCGGCGTGATGGTCTTCGCCCAGGAACGCCAGCAGTTCGAGTTTCTCTCCGGGCCCGTCTTCACGAATGTGCTGCTCGCCGACGAGATCAACCGCGCGACTCCGAAGACGCAGTCGGCGCTGCTCGAGGCGATGAACGAAGGCACCGTCACGGTGGAAAAGCAGCACCTCCCTCTGCCCGATCCGTTCCTCGTGATCGCGACGCAGAACCCGGTCGAGCACATCGGCACCTACCCGCTGCCCGAGTCGCAGCTCGACCGCTTCCTGATGAAGCTGACGATTGGATATCCGAACGCGACCGACGAGCGCGAGATCCTGAAGGCCGGCGGGGCGCAGGACGCGCTGGCGAACCTGCGTCCCGTGCTGACGGCGACGGAGCTCATCGAAATGCAGAACCGCGTGTCGGCGATTCACGTCAGCGAGCCGCTGGTCGACTACCTGATGGCGCTCGTGGAAGCGACACGCAAAGATCCGGAGATCGCGCTCGGCGTCTCGACGCGCGGCTCGCTCACGTTCTATCGCGCGACGCAGGCGCTGGCGATGGTCCGCGGACGCGACTTCGTGACGCCCGAGGACGTGAAGAGCCTGGCGGTGTCGGTGCTCTCGCATCGCGTGATGCTCCACGAGCGGCACGTGCGTCACGGCGACCTCACGCCCGAGGCACGCGCCATCGAGCGGATCCTCTCGCAGACCCCCGTGCCGAGGTAAACGATGGAGCGCCGCCCGTTCGAATTCGAGGGCGTCGTGAGGCTCACGAAGATCGGGGCGGGATATCTGCTGTTCACCTTCCTGATCGGCTTCGCGGCGCTCAACACCGGCAACAACTCGCTCTACATCGCCCTGTCGGCGATGCTCGGATTGTTGATCGTCTCCGGGATGGCGTCGAAGGACGGACTGAAGCGCATCGAGGTCGAGGTCTCGTACCTTGGCGAGGCGTGGGCAGGCAAACAGGCGTCCGGCACGCTACGGGTCCGGAACCGCTCGCGCGTCTGGACCGTGCGCGACCTGATCGTGACCGGTTCCCATCTCGACGAGCCGGTCCTCGTGCCGCTCGTCGAGCGGCGGCGCGAGCTCGAGGTGGGCGCGACCTTCCGATTCGAGCGGCGCGGGCGCGTGAGCCTTTCCCGCGTCGACCTCTACACGCGTTTTCCGTTCGCGTTCTTCACGAAGAAGCGGAGGGTCCCGCTCAGCGGGAACGCAATCGTCTACCCGAAGCTCCTCGACGAACGCTCGCTGCGCGACGACTTCGCACCGACGCTCGGCGAGCGAACGCAGCGAAACGCCGCCGGGGCCGGGAGCGAGATCTTCGCCTTTCGCGAGTACGTGCGAGGCGACTCGCTGCGTCACGTCCATTGGAAGAAGTCGGCGAGCGTGGGGCGCTGGGTCATGAAGCAGTCGCAGCAGGACTCGAACCCGATCGTTGCGATCAGCTTCGACCCGTACATGCCGCCCGGTGAGGAGCGCGAGCGGTTCGAGCAGCTCGTCAGCGAGGCGGCGACCGCGGTGCGGAACGCGATCGAGCATGGCTTCGACGTTCACTTTCATCTCGCGCGCCAGTCGAGTCTCGTCGGCCGCGAAGACCGCGGCATCGCCGCATTCGAGTCTCTCGCCGTCGTGCAGCCGTCCGCGGAGGCGCCCGTGCCGTTCGCGGGGCCCGGGGTCATTCTCTTTTCGCTGAGGAGCAGGGATCGTGAAGCGCGTACCGCGTGAAGCCGAGCCGGTCCTGCTCGCGATCGCCGCGGCGCTGCCGCTCTACTTCAGCGCCGCGCTCTCGCCCGCCGCGGTCGCGACCTATCACCTCGTCATGGGCGCGATCCTCGTCTGGCAGCTGCGCCGGCCGGGCGCAACCCTGCCTGGCTCCGTGCTGCGGGTTCTCGGCATCGCCTATTTCTTCTTCTACTTCGTCGACGGCTTCGCGATCTCGAAAAGCCTCATCCGCGCCACGGGCCATCTGCTCTTCTTCATCGCGGCCTACCAGTCGGTCGACCGCGACTCGGAGAAGAACCATCCTCAGCGGCTCCTGGTGATCTTCCTCATCGCGATCGCGTCGATCGCGACGTCGACGCACATCTCGGTCATCCTCTTCGTCGGAGCATTCGCGTTCCTCCTGCTCAGGCAGCTGATCGCGATCAGTCGCGAGGAGTCGGCGCGGCTCGTGGGCGCCCGTGAGGTCGAGTCGCCGACGGGCCGGAGCGCGGCGGCGTACCTCGCTCTCCTCGTCGTCGCCGCGATCGCATTCTTCCCGCTGCTTCCCCGAGTCCGGAACCCGTTCGTCCGCGGCGGCGGGCTGTCTCTCCAGGGCGCGTCGACGGGCTTCTCCGACGCGATCGACCTGTCGGCCAGCCGGGCGATCACGCCCGACCCCCGCGTGGTCGCGCGAGTGACGCTGCCACCGGGCGCGGCCCGGGACTTTCTCCCGCTTCGACTGCGAGGCGGCCACTATGACCGCTACGTCAGCGGACGCTGGACCTCGCGCTCCCTGCGCTCGACGCGGCACATCGTCACCGAGGATGCGGGGTTCACGATCGCGCGCCCCGTCACGGAGAGCCACACGATCGAGATCCGGCAGACGAGAACGACGGCGCAGGGCCAACGCCTCTTCCTGCCGGTCGGGACCTGGCAGGTGCGCGGCCTCGGAAACCTGATCGAGGCGCCTAACGAAGGCGTCTACAATCTCCCCGGCCCGGGCGACGCCCTGATCGAGTTCACCGTCGCCGCGAGCGGCGAGACCGACCCGATCTTTCCCACTCGACAGCTACCGGCTTACGACGTGCTGCCGGAGATCGCGGAGCTCGCGAACCGTATCGCAGGCAGCGCGACCACTCCGCGGGAGAACGCGAGTCTCATCCAGTCTCACCTCTCGGCGAATTTCACGTACGTTCCGAACCCGGTCAGCCTGACGGCGCCGGTCGGCGCCGAGCGGTTCCTCCTTTCGGAGCGTCGCGGGCACTGCGAGCATTTCGCCACCGGCATGGTGCTGTTACTCGCCGCGCGAGGCGTTCCCGCCCGCGTGGTGGGCGGTTACTACGGCGGCGAGTTCAACCCGCTCGGCGGGTACTTCGTCGTCCGGCAGCGTGACGCGCACGCGTGGGTGGAGGTCTGGGACGGAACGCGCTGGTCGACGTGGGATGCGACACCGTCGGACATGAGGCCCGGCTCCGCCACGCCGAACCTCGTTTCGGCGTACCTGTCGGCTGTCGCCGAATCGATCAATTTCTTCTGGGATCGCTACATCCTCACCTTCGGCCTCTCCGACCAGGTGAACCTCATCCTCTCCGCCCTCTACGCCACGCGCGACTTCATGGCTCGGGCAAAAGCAGGCCTCGCGGCGCTTCCTTCGATCGGGGCCGGCCCGATCGCGCTCGCCCTCACAGTCGCATCGCTGCTGGCCGGGCTCGTCATGCTCGGCTGGCGCTGGCGTCGTCGCCCATCGCTTTTCGACCGTCTTTCGAAAGTCCTCGCGAGGCAGGGCCTGAGCGTCACGCCGTCCATGACCGGAACAGACGTCGTAGCACTCGTGCGTGCGACCCGTCCCGCCATCGCGCCCGTCGTCGAGCGCGTCGTCGAGCTCTACGAGCGCGACCGGTTCTCCACCCGCCCGATGACGAAGGAAGAGCGGACGGCGGCGAGGATGGCGCTGAAGCAGGTTGGATGAGGCGGGCGAAAGGCGATGAGCAGGCGGGCAACCCCTGTTGACGAGAGAGCCTTCGACTAGCGCGAGGCGTGCGAAGCGTCCCGAGCAGAGCAAATCGCCCACGGCATTCTTCGCCTGCTGATCGCCTCTCGCCCCTCGCCTCTCGCCTCAGCTCCGAGGGCTGTGCATCAGCTCCGCCATCTCGCGCACGGCGCGCTCGAGGCCGACGAGGACGGCACGAGCAATGATCGAGTGGCCGATGTTCAGCTCCTCGATCTCCTGGATCCGGGCGATGGCGTCGACATTGCGATAGGTGAGGCCGTGCCCGGCGAGAACACGGAGGCCGAGCTTCCGCGCGCCGCGCGCAGCGTTGGCGACCTTCTCGAGCTCCGCGGCCCCGCGGGACGACTTCCAGTTGTCGGCGTACTTGCCCGTGTTGATCTCGATGATGGGCACGCCGAGCTTGTGGCAGGCACGAATCTGTTCGAGATCGGGATCGACGAAGACCGAGACGTCGATCGCCGAGTCCCGCAGTTCGCGAACGACTCCTTCGAGCGAGCCGGAGTGCAGCATCACGTCGAGTCCCCCCTCGGTCGTCAGCTCGTCGCGTCTCTCGGGAACCAGGGTCACCTGGTCGGGCTTGAACGATTGCGCAAGGCGCACCATCTCGCGCGTCCCCGCCATCTCGACGTTGAGTCGCGTCGTGACGGTGCGACGCAGCAGCTCGACGTCGCGGTCCTGAATGTGGCGGCGATCGCCGCGGAGGTGAATCGTGATGCCCTGCGCCCCGGCCAGCTCGGCGAAGGCGGCCGCGGTGACGGGGTCGGGCTCCTCCGCTTTGCGAACCTGGCGGATCGTGGCGACGTGGTCGATGTTGACGGCGAGACGCATGGCGAAAGGTTAGCACGGCATCGCGGCGTTCCGGCTGTCGCTGGACGACGGGGACGCCCGGAGCTCGAGGAGCGCTTCGAACCCGCGTCGCTGTCTTCGTCGATCCCGCCGTTGACCTCGGCGGTCGATCGTTCTACTGTCACGCGACGGGCCAACATTTGCGAATTAGACTTCGTGAGGTGCTCACAGCACATCGATGCTTCGCCGCCGCCTCACGAGTGCTGCGCCCGCTCGCGTGCGTCGTGGTCGCGCTACACCTCGGATCGGCCGCTCTTGCGCTGCCTGCCGACCGATCGATCCCGCAGTACGTTCGACACAGCTGGACCGTCCGCGAGGGGCTTCCGCACGGCACCGTGCGAGGCTTCGCACAGACGTCCGACGGCTATCTCTGGCTGGCGACGTACGAAGGCGTCGTCAGATTCAGCGGCGAGCGGTTCCGCGTTTTCGACAGCGACTCCGCGGCCGCGCTCGAGAACAGCAGCGTCCTGTCGCTGTGCAGGACACGCGACGACACCCTGTGGATCGGAACGGCCGCGGGTGTCGTATCCCTGCGTGACGGAAAATTCGAGAAACTGAGGCAGCCCGGCGTGCCGGACGAGATGGTGAACGCGCTCGAAGAGTCCGCGGACGGCACGCTCTGGATCGGCTCGTGGGGCGGGGTGAGCCGGGTAGTCGACGGTCGTGCGGAGCGGATGCAGCTTCCTCTGCCGAATCAGCTCGTGAACGCACTCGCGATCGGGGACGATCAGACGCTCTGGATCGGTACCGCGAAGGGAGGGCTGGCCCGTTACCAGGACGGCGCGTTGAGCGTGGTCACGACCGCTGACGGTCTGGCGAGCGACACCATCGTCTCGCTGCTCGCCGACGGTCGCGACGCCGTGTACGTGGGCACGACCTACGGACTCGACCGGGTCGACGCCGCGGGAGTCACCAAGGTCCAGGGCATCCCCGAGGATCAGATCACCGCGCTGCGCCGCGACAGGGACGGGAACCTCTGGGTCGGAACCTACAGCACGGGCCTTTTTCGCATTCATGGCAGCCAGGTTTCGTCCTATGGCATCGCCGACGGCCTCCTGAATCCGACGGTTCGAGCGATCTTCGAGGACGACGAAGGCAGCATCTGGATCGGATCGAATCGCGGTCTCGAGCAGCTCCGCGCCGGGACGTTCGTCACCTGGACGGAGCGCGAAGGCCTTGGAAACGATTTCACGCGCGCGATTTACGAAGACCGCGACGGCGTCCTCTGGGTCGGCACGGCGAACGGGCTGAGCCGGTGGAATGGCCGCACCTGGGAGAAGGCCTCGGACCCGCGCCTCGCGAAGGACTACATTCTCGCGATCGAACAGAGCCCCGACGGCACGCATTGGTTCGGGTCCTCGAGAGGCCTCTACCGAGTCGCGCGCGGAGAAACGACGCTGCTGACGACCGCGGACGGCCTCTCGAGCAACGGCATCCGCGCGATCCACGGAGACCGTCGCGGTAACCTTTGGGTCGCGACCGACTACGGCGCGAATCGAATCCTGCCGGATGGCACGATCGAGAGTTTTGCGGGCCGCGGCGGCCTCGGGACCGACTACACCATCGCGATCAGCGAGACCGCGGACGGGCGGATCTGGATCGCCGGCGGCGGCGGCCTGGCCGAGTTCGACGGGACAGCCTTCAAGCTGTACAGCGCCCCGGCTGGACTTCCGTCGAACCGCCTCTTCGCGCTCTACGCGGAAGACGACGGCACCCTCTGGGTCGCGACGGACGGCGACGGGCTACTGCGCTTTCGCGACGGCGCAGCGGCGCGAATCACCGGCCGCGAAGGGCTGCCGTACGACAAGCTCCAGTCGCTTGCCGGCGATGGGAAGGGAAACCTCTGGATCGGCACGGCCCGAGGCGCGTTCAGGTTGGCGTTCAGCGAGCTCCACCTGGTCGCCGACCGCAAGAAGCCGCGCCTTGTCGCGATTTCGTTCGACGAGAGCGATGGCCTCGGGAGCCGCCAGTGCAACGGAGCCGGCGACCCCACCGCGTTCCTTTCGCGCGACGGGAGAATCTGGTTCGCCACGGCGAGCGGTGTCTCGGCCACCACCACCTCGGCGGCTCCGCCGCTGCCGCCGCGCGAGCCTGTGATCGAATCGGTGATGGTCGACGGAGTGCAGGCCGCCGTCGGCTCGCTCGCGGCGATCCCGCCGGGCGTCGAGCGCATCGAGTTCGAGTTCACCGGCCTCGGCTTCAAGTCACCGGAGCGCTTGCGCTTTCGGCACCGCCTCGAAGGCTACGACCACGACTGGATCGACGCGGGGACGCGGCGCGTCGTCTCTTACACCAATCTGCCCGCGGGCGCGTACCGGCTTCTCCTCGCGTCGTCGCGTGACGGAGCGTCGTGGCAACAGACCGAGCTTGCGTTCAGGCTGAAGCCCCACTACTACGAGATGCCGTGGTTCGTCGCTCTCTGCACGGCGCTCGTCATCGGGCTCCTCGTCTCCATGCACCTCGTGAGGCTCCATCTCGCCCGCGCGCGCGCCCGGCTCCTCGAGAAGCTCGTCGACGACCGCACCCGCGAGATCAGCGAGGAGAAGGCCCGAACGGTGCGGGCCCTGCGCGCCGCGGAAGAGGCGAAACGCGAGGCCGAACGGCACGAGCAGCTGACGGAGCAGGCGCTGGCCGAGGCGGAGGACGCGAATCGCGCGAAGAGCACGTTCCTGGCGACCACGAGCCACGAGCTGCGCACGCCGCTCAACGCGATCATCGGCTTCTCCGACATCGTCATCTCGCACGCGAGCGGGCAGCTCGAGCCGCGCTACGTCCGCTTCCTGCACAACATCCACTCCTCGGGCGAGTACCTGCTCGGCATCATCAACAACATTCTCGACCTCTCGAAGATCGAGGCGGGGAAGATGGAGATGCTTCCCGAGGCGATTCCCCTTCGCGACACCATCAACGGCATCTGCATGGTGATGAAGGGGGTCACGACTCTTCGCAGGATCAGTATCGAGCTCGACATCCCCGACGATATCCCGACGGTCGAAGCCGACCCGACCATCTTCAAACAGATCGTCTACAACCTGATCTCGAACGCGGTGAAGTTCTCGGCAGAGAACACGACCGTCACGATCTCGGCGCGCACCGTCGCGCCCGCCGCGAGCCCGACTGGGGAGGAGGCGGTCGAGCTTCGCGTGGCCGACCAGGGAGTCGGGATCGATCCGAAGGACCAGCAGCTCATCTTCCAGGAGTTCCGCCAGGTGCACGGTACGCGCGAGCGGCCCCAGGGAACCGGCCTCGGGCTCGCGCTCGTCAAGCGGTTCGTGGAGCTGCATCGTGGGAGCATCAGGGTGGAGAGCGAGCCGGGCAGGGGAAGCACGTTCATCGTCGTGCTCCCGTGCGCGCACGAACCCGGTTCCGCCGGACAGGCCGCCGCCCCCGCCCGCGCCTGAAGTTCGTCCCGTGGGCTGGATTGTTCGCGCGCCGCGCCGCGTTTCTGACGCCCGGATGCTCTACCGACTCGACGACATACACAAGGCGTACGGCCCGCACGAAGTTCTTGCAGGGGCTACCTGGCAGCACAACCCCGGCGAGCGCGTCGGCCTCGTGGGCCGCAACGGCGCCGGCAAGACGACGCTCTTCCGGCTTCTGCTCGGGCTCGAGGAGGCCGACCGCGGCACGATCATCAAGGCCAACGGCGTGACCTTCGGGCACCTGAGCCAGCACCTCAACACCAGCCCCGAGACTCCCCTCTTCGACTTCGTCCTGTCGGCCTTCGACAAGGTCCTGCGCATCGAGGGAAAGATGCGCGACATCGAGCACCGGCTCGCCGACACGACGGGCTCCGAGCACGACCGCCTCCTCGCGAAGTACTCGGAGCTTCAGCACGAATACGAGCACGAGAACGGCTACACGGTCCACGCCGAGGTGGAGCGGGTGCTCACGGGCGTCGGCTTCGCGAAAGAGGACTGGCCGCGCCCGGTCGGGGAGATGAGCGGCGGACAGCAGAATCGCGGGATGCTGGCGCGGCTGCTGCTGTCGAACGCGGACGTGCTGCTCCTCGACGAGCCGACGAACCATCTCGACCTGCGCGGCATCGAGTTCCTCGAGGAGTTCCTGTCGTCGTTCAAAGGGAGCTTCCTGCTCGTCTCGCACGACCGGACCTTCCTGAACCGCACGGTCGACCGGATCGTCGAGCTCGCGCACGGCGAGCTCGTGGTCTACCACGGCAACTACGACAGGTTCGTCGCGCAGCGCGCGGAGCGCATGGAGCGGATGCGCGTGGAGTTCGAGCGTCAGCAGGAGATGGTCGAGCGCACCGAGGATTTCATCCGCAGGAACATCGCGGGGCAGAAGACCAAGCAGGCGCAGTCGCGCCGCAAGATGCTCGACAGGCTGGACGAGCTCGAACGGCCCGAGAGCGACGAGACCCTCGCGAAGTTCCGCCTCGACGCAGGGCCGCGCTCGACCGCGATCGCCCTCACCGCCGACCGCCTCGACTCGGGTTACCCGGGGCGGGCGGTCGTGCGAGGCTTCAGCGCCACCATGCGCCGCAGCGAGCGCTACGCGATCATGGGACCGAACGGCTCGGGCAAGTCGACGCTCCTGAAGACACTCGCCGGCCGGCTCGCGCCGCTCTCCGGCGACGTACGGCTCGGAGCGAACGTCCTCATCGGCTACTACGACCAGTCGCTGGGCGACCTCACGCCGTCGAAACAGGTCCTCGACGAGGTCTGGGACCTCGACCACGGGCAGAGCGAGGAAGCGGTGCGGAACTACCTCGCGCGCTTCTCCTTCTTCGGCGACGACGTCTTCAAGAAGGTCGCTGCGCTCTCGGGCGGCGAGAAGGGACGGCTCGCCCTCGCGAAGATCATGCACGCTGGAGGCAACGTCCTGCTCCTCGACGAGCCGACGAACCATCTCGACGTTTACACCCGCGAGGCGCTCGAGGAGGCGCTCGAGCAGTTCTCGGGAGCGCTCGTCGTCGTCTCGCACGACCGCTACTTCGTCGACCGCGTCGCCCAACACATCATCCTCGTGGAGGACGGCGAGGCGGAGATCCACCCAGGCAACTACACCGAGGTGCGCGAAAGACTCGCCACCCCGGCGCCAGCGCCGGCGCCGCCCGTCCCCTCCGTTCAGAAATCGAAGCCCTCGGCGGAGCCGCAGCCGCGAGCGCAGCTCGACCGCCAGGACAAGCGCGAACGCGACCGCCGCGTCAGGAAGCTCGAAGGGGAGATCTCCCAGGTCGAGACACTCATCGCCGGACTCGAGAGCGAGAAGGAGAAGCACGATCTCGCACTCTGCAGCGAGGAAGTCTGGCGCGACGGAGAGAAGACCCGCATCGTCAAAGCCGAGATCGCCGACATCAAGAAACAGCTCGACGCGCTTTACACGAGATGGGACCGGCTGGCCGCGGAAAAGGACGAGGCGGCGGGGTGAGCCGGTTGTTAGTTGTTAGTTGTTAGCCGGGCTGCGCGGTGTGTTCGCTTTTCTCTGGCGAAGGTGGGAGTACGACGGTAGTGGGTGGAACGTCGCGTGATAAATCCAGGAGGACTCCCATTCTGGATTCAACATTCAACGTCTTAACTTTCAGCTTCGACAGCGAGGAACGCACAGTTTACGCAGCCCGTCTAACACCCAAAAACTAACAACTAACAACCAAGAACACCAACCGACAACCGCCGCACCCGCTACAGCCCCTGGTCCGCCCACGCGGCCGGATCTTCGATCGGCTCGATGTGAATGATGATCGAGAGGCTGGGCAGCGCTTCGTGAAGCTCGCGCTCGATGGTGTCGACCAGGTCGTGTCCCTGCTTTACCGACCAGGCGCCGGGGACGAGCACGTGCATGGTGACGAAGCGCAGCGTTCCGGCGCGGCGGGTCCTTAGCGCGTGGTAGCGCACCTCGTCCGTCTCGAAACGCGCGAGGACGGACTTGATCCGGGCGATCTCTTCCGCGGGAAGTGAGGCGTCCATCAGCCCACGAACCGACTCGGTGACGATGCGCCATCCGGTGACGAAGATGTTCGCGGCAAACACGAGCGCGACGATCGGGTCGAGCCATACCTTGCCGCTGATGAAGACGAGACCGACGCCCGCCAGAACGCCCAGCGAGGTCCAGACGTCGGTAAGAAGGTGGTGCCCGCTCGCCTCGAGCGTCACCGAGCGATGCTTCTTCGACGCGCTGAGCAGCACGAGCGCGGCGCCGAGGTTCACGAGTGCGGCACTGAACGAGACCGCGAGGCCGATGCCGAGCTGGTGCAGCTCGCGCGGCGTGATCAGGCGATCGATCGCGGCCGCCGCGATGCCGAGGGCCGCGATCGCGATGAGTCCGCCCTCGAAGCCGCTGGAGAAGTACTCTGCCTTGCCGTGGCCGTACGCGTGGTCTTCGTCTTCGGGGCGCCCGGCCACCGTGAGCATCGCAAGCGCCATGACTGCACCGGCGAGATTCACGAGCGACTCGAGCGCGTCGGACAGAAGGCCAACCGACCCCGTCAGGAGGTAAGCGGTCGATTTGATCGCGATCGTGGCCACCGCGGCGGCGATCGCGATCCACGCGTACTTGAGCGGCGCGACGGTATGCGGACGTTCCGGCACGCGGCTACTCCAGACTGACGAGCTCGTCGCCGTTCTCGACGGCCTGGCCCGCACCGACGAGCACCGCGGCCACGACTCCGTCTCGCGGCGAGACGATCTCGTTTTCCATCTTCATCGCCTCGAGGATCAGCATGCCCTGCCCGCGCCTGACTGCGTCTCCCGGCGCGACGTGAACGCGAGTCACCCGCCCGGGCATGATCGCGCGCACGTGCGAAGTCTCGTCGGTCTCGTCCTCGCGCCGCCGGCGCTTCATCGACAGCGGATCGAAGAGCTCCACGCAAACCGTGCGATCGGCGAATGCCACCTCGTGCGTCGTGCCGTCGCGGTGGTAGGCGAACAGGTACTGGCGAGCGTCGTCGAGCAGCAGGGAGTGAAGGATGCCGTTGGCGGTCGCGAGATCGACGACGTGCGGACGGCCCCCGACGACGACGCGATAGCCGCTCCCTTCGCGCGCGACCTCGATCTCCTGCGTCTCCTCACCCATCCGGCAGATCAGCTTCACGGGCGCCACCTCCCCGCCGCCTCTGCGCGGCCGAGCCGTCTCCATGCCGAGTCGGTCTCCTCCGGCAGCCGGACCGACTGTGATTCCTCGTACGCGAGAATCGCCGCCGCGACGATCGCCGCTTCCTTCTGCTCTTCGTCGACGGAGCTGCCAAGGTCGGTGGACTTGAGATAGCGATCGATGAAGCCGGTGTCGAATCGGGCCGCGTGAAAGTCTTCGTTGTCCATGAGCATCGAGAAGAACGGGATCGTCGTCTCGATCCCCTCGACGCGGTATTCCTGCAGCGCCCGCTTCATCCGCGCGATCGCTTCGGCGCGGTCGGCCCCTCGCGCGACGAGCTTCGACAGCATCGGGTCGTAGAAGATCGGCACGGTAAAGCCGTTGTAGACACCGTTGTCGTTCCGGACTCCCGGCCCCTGCGGGACGATCAGGTGGCGGATGAGCCCCGGCGAGGGCGCGAAGCCGTGGAACGGATCCTCGGCGTAGATGCGGCACTCGATCGCGTGACCGCGGATCACGACGTCGTCCTGCGTGATCCCGAGCGGCTCGCCCTGCGCGATGCGCAGCTGCTGCTTGACGAGGTCGATCCCGGTCACCTCCTCGGTGACGGGATGCTCGACCTGGAGCCGCGTGTTCATCTCGAGGAAATAGAACTCGCGATCGGCGCCCATGAGGAACTCGATCGTGCCGGCCGAGTAGTAGTCGACGGCTCTCGCGGCCTTCACTGCGGCCGCGCCGAGACGGGCGCGAAGCTCGGGAGTGACGACCGGCGACGGGCTCTCCTCGACGACCTTCTGATGGCGCCGCTGCAGCGTGCACTCGCGCTCGCCGAGATGGATGACGTTCCCGTGCTTGTCGCCGAGCACCTGGACTTCAATGTGCCGGGGCGTGGCGATGAACTTCTCGGCGTAGACGGCCGGATCGCCGAAGAAAGCGCCGGCCTCGCTCTGCACCCGCTCGAACGCGCTCTTCAGATCCTCGGCGCGCTCGACGAGGCGCATCCCCTTGCCTCCGCCGCCAGCGCTCGCCTTGATCATCACGGGGAAGCCCGACTTGCGCGCGAACTCCTCGATCTCGTCGAAGCCCTTCGCGGCCTCGAGCAGCCCGGGAACGGTGGGAACGCCGGCCGCGGTCATCCGCTGCCTGCTTTCGGTCTTCGAGCCCATCGCGCGAATCGACGCGGGCGACGGGCCGATGAAGTTCAGGCCGGCGTCGATGCAGGCCTGCGCGAAGTCGGCGTTCTCGGCGAGAAACCCGTAGCCGGGATGGACCGCGGTCGCGCCGGTCTTCCTGGCCGCCTCGATGATGCGATCGGCGCGAAGGTAACTCTCGCGCGAGGGCGCCGGCCCGATCGCCACGGCCTCGTCGGCGTACATCACGTGAAGCGCCACGCGATCGGCCTCCGAGTAGACGGCCACGGTCGGATAGCCGAGCTCGCGGCAGGCGCGGATCACGCGCACGGCGATCTCTCCGCGGTTGGCGATGAGGACTTTCACGCGATCGCTCTCCGCTCGCTCAACGCTCGCGGCGGCCGAGCTCGGCCGCCTTGTCGAGATAGGCCTCGATCGAGCGCCCGATCGCCAGCTTCTCGCCCAGCTCCTCCGCGCGGGTGAACTCCTCGCGCATGCGGCCGGCCTCGGCGAGATAGTAGTCCCGGAGGCCCGATTCGATTCCGAACTCAGGGTATTTGTCGGCGAGGGCCTTCATCCACTCCTCGACCTGGCGCCGCTTGTCGCGATCGCCGGCGCCGCGGCGAAGCTCGTCGAGCATGGCGTCGACCACTCCCTTGAGCGACTGGAGCTCAGCCGAGAGCGGCCTGGGCTCGGGCGCCGGGGCGGGCGCGGGGGCGACTTCCTGTCCTTCAACGGTGGTCATGCGAGAGGGCCTCCTGAGAAGACGCTATGTACCCGTTCTGGCTCCAATTCGCAAGGAGCGGCGAGAGTGCGGGCCCGCTGCGGGACTTCGCACGAGGGTGCCTCGGTGAACGCGAATCGGCGAGAAGCCGGAAACGAAAAACGGGACCTTTCGGTCCCGTATCGACGATCTGATGAATGGTGCCCAAGGCCGGACTCGAACCGGCACGGGTTTCCCCACACGCCCCTCAAACGTGCGCGTCTACCAATTCCGCCACTTGGGCAGGCAACCAGTTACGGCAAAACG
>JAMPYE010000640.1 GCA_023700825.1 Thermoanaerobaculia bacterium
CATGGGGCCCTCGTCGAAGCGCCGGCCGCGGCTCCGTCTTGCTGCGGAGGCGATGGATGCTCTCGAGGATGAAGCCAACCAGTTTCTGAGTCATCATTGGGGGAGTCATGAACAGCCACGACCATCACCACCACGAACAAACGGACGGCCGCGTCGTCGATCCGGTCTGCGGCATGACGATCGATCCGGCGAAGGCCGCGGGCGAGTCGCAGGCCGCCGGGAAGACGATTTTCTTCTGCTCGAAGGCCTGCAAGACGAAGTTCGACGCCGATCCGGCGAAGTACGGGGCGACCGCCACGCCGCCCGTGGACAAGGTGAAGGACGTGGTCTGCGGGATGACGATCGATCCGGCGACGGCAGCCGGCTCGTCGAAGGTCGGCGACACCACGTACTACTTCTGCGCGAACAGCTGCAAGACGCGCTTCGACGCCGATCCGGGCCCGTACCTCCGCGGCGAGAAGAAGCTCGCGATGCCGGCGATGGAGGGCTCGAAAGCGATCCACGTCTGCCCGATGGACCCGGAGGTCAGGCAGGAAGGGCCCGGCGCCTGCCCGAAGTGCGGCATGGCGCTCGAGCCGGAAATCGTCGCGGCTCCCGCGACGAAGACCGAGTGGACCTGCCCGATGCACCCGGAGGTCGTGAGCGACAAGCCGGGCAGCTGCCCGAAATGCGGCATGGCGCTCGAGGCGCGAACGGTGACGCTCGACGAGGCGAACCCGGAGCTCGACGACATGACGCGCCGATTCTGGTGGAGCACGCTGCTCACGGTGCCGCTCGTGATCTTCGCGATGGTCCGCCACCTGCCGGGCGCGCACGACATCCTCGGCCACACCCTGAGCGTGTGGGCGCCCTGGGTCGAGCTCGCGCTCGCGACGCCGGTGGTGCTCTGGGCCGGATGGCCGCTCATGGAGCGCGCCTGGGCCTCGATCGTGAATCGCCACCTCAACATGTTCACGCTGATCGGCGTCGGGGTCTCGGTGGCGTACGGCTACTCGCTCGTCGCGACGAGCGCGCCGCGATGGTTCCCTCCGGCGCTGCGCGACGGGATGGGGCAGGTCGGCGTGTACTTCGAGGCGGCCGCGGCGATCGTGACCCTCGTGCTGTTAGGCCAGGTGATGGAGCTGCGGGCGCGGAGCCGCACTGGCGCGGCGATCCGCGCGCTGCTGGGGCTTGCCCCGAAGACGGCGCGCCGCGTCGCCGCGGACGGCAGCGAGTCCGACGTCCCTCTCGAAGAGGTGCAGGCGGGCGACACGCTCCGCGTTCGCCCGGGCGAGAAGATCCCGGTGGACGGAGTCGCGCTGAGCGGGGCGAGCAACGTCGACGAGTCGATGGTCACCGGCGAGCCGCTTCCCATCGAGAAGCAGGCGGGCGACCGGCTGATCGGCGCGACCGTGAACGGAACGGGAACGCTCCTGATGCGCGCCGAGCGCGTCGGCGCCGACACGCTCCTCGCCCAGATCGTCAACATGGTCGCCCAGGCGCAGCGCAGCCGCGCGCCGATCCAGAAGCTCGCGGACACGGTCTCCTCCTGGTTCGTCCCCGCCGTGATCGCGATCGCCGCGCTGACGTTCGCCGTCTGGGCGTCGGTCGGACCCGAGCCGCGCCTCGCGTTCGCGCTCGTCAACGCGGTCGCCGTCCTCATCATCGCCTGCCCGTGCGCCCTCGGGCTCGCCACGCCGATGTCGGTGATGGTCGCCGCGGGGAAGGGAGCGACGGCTGGAGTCCTCTTCCGCAACGCGGAGGCCATCGAGGTGCTGCGTACGGTCGACACGCTCGTCGTCGACAAGACCGGGACGCTCACGCTCGGCAAGCCGAAGCTCGCCTCGGTCGTGACGATCGGAATCGAGGAAGGAGAGTTGTTGAAGCTCGCCTCGAGCGTCGAGGCAGTCAGCGAGCATCCCCTGGCAGCAGCGATCATCGACGGCGCGCTCGAGCGCGGCGCGATCATCCGTCCGGTCGACGACTTTTCGTCGATCACCGGGAAAGGCGTGCGCGGAGTCATCGACGGAAGAACGGTCGCGCTCGGGAACAAAGCGATGCTCGCCGAGCTCCGCATCGACGTGAGCGAGCTCGAATCGCGCGCGGAGACGATGCGAACCGAAGGCCAGACCGTCATGTTCGTCGCCGTCGACGGCAAGGCGGTCGGCCTCGTCGGCGTGGCCGATCCCGTGAAGGAGACCACCGCCGAGGCGATCCGGCTGTTGCACGCCGAGGGGCTTCGCATCGTGATGCTCACCGGCGACAGCCGCACGACCGCGAACGCGGTGGCGAAGACGCTCGGCATCGACGACGTGATCGCCGAAGTGCTGCCGAACCAGAAGGCCGACGCCATCCGGAAGCTGCAGGCAGAAGGGCGCGTCGTGGCGATGGCGGGTGACGGCATCAATGACGCGCCGGCGCTCGCGCAGGCGCAGGTCGGGATCGCGATGGGGACGGGAACCGACGTCGCGATGGAGAGCGCGGGGGTGACGCTCGTGAAGGGCGACCTGCGCGGCATCGTGCGCGCGCGGCGCCTGAGCGACGCGACGATGAAGAACATCCGGCAGAACCTCTTCTTCGCGTTCGTGTACAACGCGTTAGGCGTGCCGCTTGCGGCGGGGGTTCTCTATCCCGTATTCGGGCTGCTCCTCAGCCCCATGATCGCGGCAGCGGCGATGAGCTTCAGCTCGGTTTCGGTCATCGCGAACGCGCTGCGGCTGAGGAGCGCGAAGATCTGAAGGGCAGGCGATAGGCGAGAGGCGATAGGCGAGGAGCAGGCCAAAGGCGAGCAGGCGAAGGACAAGGAGTGTTGTGATGTGGAGTGCGAAAGCGAAGCTTTCGCCCTTCC
>JAMPYE010000641.1 GCA_023700825.1 Thermoanaerobaculia bacterium
AGGCCGAAGATGGAGGCGATGTTCGGGTGGTGGAGCTGGGCGAGGAGCTTCGCCTCGCGCTCGAAGCGCGCCAATCGCTCCTTGTCCTCGGTGAACGCCGCGGGCAGGACCTTGATCGCGACTTGACGCTCGAGCTTGGTGTCGGTGGCGCGGTACACCTCGCCCATGCCGCCTTCGCCCAGCTTGGCGGTGACTTCGTAGGGACCGAGGCGCTGGCCGATCATCACGAACCGATCATGGCGCGGTCAGCTCTTCGACGAGCCAGATGTCGGACTGCGAGTCGTCCGCCAGGCTCACGATCGTGCGCAAGTCTCCGCTGGCGGTCACGCGGCCCTGGAGCTCCGGGCTGCCCGCAACCACGGTGGCCTGCCAGGTCGCGAGATCGAGAACGGCCAACCGGCCCTGCCAGACGATCAGCAGGCGGCGCCCGTCGGGGAACCAGGCGACGGAACGCGAGGTGGGCTCGAAAAGCCGATAGCTCCGGGTCGAGAGGTCGAGCACCGCGGCGCGACGAGGCTCACGACCGCGATAGGCGAATCCCGCGAGGCGGTTCCCCTCGGGGGACCAGATGGCTCCCGAGAAGTTCGTCCCCGGCGGTCCTTCGGGCGGAGCTGTCTGCTCGAAGCGGGTCCAAGGGGGCGGTCCGCTCGTGTCGATGATCGCGACGCCGCTCGACGTCGACACCAGCATGCGCTCGGCGCGCGGCGAGAAGAGCGGGTTCCAGCCCAAGCCCGCCGGCGGGAACTCGGTCAGGGCCTGGAAGCCGCTGCCGTCGGGACGGATCCAGTAGTGCTCGTACTTGACGCCGCGGAAGGAGCTGAAGACGATGTGCCGGCCGTCCGGTGACCAGGAAACGTAGCGGTCGAACTCCGGGTCGTCGGTGAGCTGCGTCGGCGTTCCCCCCGCCGTCGGGACGACGTAGATGTCCTCCTGCGGGCGCATGGTCGCGAAGGCGATCTGACTGCCGTCGGGCGAGACGGTGACCTCGCGAAGGCTTCTCGACGTCGCGAGCAGCGAGCGGGGCGCGCCGACGACGGACCTGCGCGCCGCGTCGAGCTCGAGGATCTGGATGCTGGACCGCGAGGCATACGCCGCGTAGATCCATCGCTTGCCGGAGCGCGAGAGATAGATGACCTCGTCGGCCGGCAGGGGCACGCTCTCGGGCTCGCCTCGAGCGACGCCGGTCGCCTCGTCGATCGCGACGCGCCAGAGGTTCATCGCGCCGCCGCGGTCGCTCAGGAAGTAGAGGTAGCGGCCGTCCTCCGACCAGACCGGATTCCAGTCGACGGCGGGATGGCTCGCCACGGCGACCGGCGCACCGCCCTCTGCGGCGATCGTCGCGAGCTCGCGATCGCCGCCGCCGCGCAACCCCCAATAGGCGATGCGGCGCCCCGACGGCGACCAGGCGGGCTGGTAGCCGTCATCGGCGGTCAGCTCGCGCGTCGTCCCAGCGGCGACGTCGAGAACGCCGAGCGTCCCACCGTCCAGGCCCTCGTACGGCAGGACGAAGTCGAGCGTCCCATAGGCGACGTAGCGGCCGTCCGGCGACCACGCCGGATCGGCGCCGCGATCGGCGAGCTTGCGCACCGACTCGCCGTTGGTGCCCATCACGAAGAGGCCGCCGCCTTCGCGCGTGGAGGCAAAGACGAGGCGATTGCCGTCGGGCGAGAGTTTCGGCTGATCGTGGTAGGCATCGACACCGGGCGTGAGCGACGTCGGCTTCTTGCCTCCCACCGGCACCGAGAGAATCTCGCTCCGCGTGGTGTCACCGGCGGCGAAGAAGAGCGTCTTGCCGTCGGCCGAGAGCTCGGGCGCCCATTCGACCCCGGGGAGGAAGGTGAGCTTCTGGAAGCGCCACGACGACTGCGCCGTGGCGGGAGGGCGGCCGAGCCCCGGCATCCTGCCACCGAGCACGAACCCGATGCCCGCGGCGGCGAGCGCCACGGCAGCGAAGGCGAGCCACGGGCGGGGTGAGGCCGGCATCGGCGTCGCGGCCGTCGGAATCTCGCTCGGTTCAGCGGGGTGCGCGATCAGCTCCTCGAGCACGATCCGCGCGTCGCCGATGTCGCGCAGCCGCCGCTTCGGGTCGCGCTCGAGGCACCGGCGCACGAGCTCGCGCAAGCGGCGTGGCGCCGAAGCGGGCAGCCGCGCGAAGTCGATCTCCTTCCTCATCACCGCCGAGAGGGTGTCGACCACGCTCCCTTCGGCGAAGAGGCGCTCCCCCGCCAGCATCTCCCAGAGCACGACGCCGAATGCCCAGATGTCGGCGCGCTTGTCGACCGCTCCGCCGCGCGCCTGCTCGGGCGACATGTACGCCGCCGTGCCGAGGATCATTCCCTCGCGCGTGCCGCCGAAGGTCACCGTCGGCGAGTGGGCGAGATCCTGCGGCGACATGCCGGCGGCGGATCCCGCCGGATCCATCGCCTTCGCCAGCCCGAAGTCGAGGACTTTGACTTTCCCTTCTGTGGAGGCTTTGATGTTCTGAGGCTTCAGATCGCGGTGGACGATCCCCTTCTCGTGCGCCTCTTCCAGCGCCTGGGCAATCTGCAAAGAAACAGAAAGGCATTCATTGAAGGTTAAAGCTCCGGACTCGAGGCGCTCCGCCAGGGTCGGGCCTTCGACGAGCTCCATGACGAGGGCGCGGGTGTCGCCGCTCGCTTCGAAGCCGTAGATCTGCGCGATGTTGGGGTGGTTCAACTGCGCGAGGAGCTTCGCCTCGCGCTCGAAGCGGGCCGCGCGCTCGGGATCGGCGGTCAGCCCTTCGGGCAGAACCTTGAGAGCGACCTCTCTCCCTAAATGGAAGTCCTTCGCTTGGAAGA
>JAMPYE010000642.1 GCA_023700825.1 Thermoanaerobaculia bacterium
GATCTATCGCCCCTCTCCTGTGCAAGGACGACGCGAAGCAGGGGCTCGCGCTGCTCGCCTCGACGCTGCGCGACATCGCCGCCGGGGTCGCTGCGGGCCCTGCCGCGAACGTGGCATCGGCGATCCCGCCGTCACGAATCCTCGACGCCGCGCAACGCGCGGTCGAGGGGATCGACGCCTTAAACGTCAACGCCGACGCGCGCCTCCTCGTCGAGGACGTGCTGATGGTGCTGGCCGGCGCGCGGCAGTAGCGCCAGCCGCTGGCTTTTGTGGCGCAGGCACTCCTGCCTGCGCGCGGCGCGAAGCGCCGCCCTAACGAGGTACCGGGCCGGAATCTACAGGTCGCCTTCGGCGACGCGCAGGCAAGAGTGCCCGCGCCACATGAAGCGTCTACTCTCCTTTGTCCTTCCGGCATCCGTCACTCCACCGCGGGATACCCCGGAATCTGCGCGCCGAGCCTGATGTCGCGCACGACGAGCCACGTCCCTCCTGCGTCGCGTCGCGGCTCGGTCACTCCCGACCCTCCGCGCCCCGGCGCGCGACCTCGCTCTGCGGCAGTGAGGTACGGGTCGTCGTCGAACACCACGTCGTCGATCCAGTACGTGCCGCGGCCCGGCTCGATGACGTGCATGTGGATGTGTTGCGGGAGCCGTCCGTTAGGGTAGCTCGCGGGGCGGATCGTGTCGAAGCGGTACCGCCCCGCCCCGTCCGTCTTCGCCCACCCGCGAAGCCTCCCATGCCGCGAGGCGCGGCGCCCTTCGGCTCCCGCATCGCGTGGATACACCCCACCCGCATCGGTGTGGTAGGCGTAGACGACGATCCCTGCAGCGGGGCGGCCCTTCGAGTCGGTGACCGTTCCCTCGACGCGAAGCGGCTCTCCCGGTTCGCCGGCAGGTGCGATCCGCGCACTCGACGCGAGCGACGACGGGAGTCCGTTGAACACCTCTTCGCAGTTCTCGCACGGAAGGCCCAGGATCGGCTCCGGCGCGCGCACCGCGGTCTCTCCCGGCGCCTCGGCCCAGCCGCACGCGGCGAGCAGGCAGTTCACGACGACGACAGCGAATCGAGTCTGGTTCATTCGTTTCTCCAATCGGTCCCGTCAGGAGACGTCGCTCTTCGCGGCCGGAGCGAATCGCGCGGCCGACTTCACCCGCGCCTTCGCGGCCTCGACCTCCCGGTCGCGCGGCGGCGCGTTCGACACGAGCCCGGCGAGCAGCTCACGCGCCACCTCCGTCACCTGCTCCACGGCGCGGCCGAACGCCTCCTCGTTCGCCTTCGAGGGACGCGTGAAACCGCTCAGCTTGCGCACGAATTGAAGAGCGGACGCCCGGATCTCCTCCTCCGTGGCCGGAGGCTTGAAGTTGTGGAGCGTCCTGATGTTTCGGCACATGGCGGGCCCTCGCGCAGTCGTTTCGTAAATGATGGGTGCGAGCGAGCGCCCGACGCAACGCGTTCCGGGACCCGAAGCTCGAATGGTTGCCGATCTGAAACCGACTTTCGTCCAGCTTCGCGTGCAACTCGCGCCACGGTCGATCGCCTGGAGCGATTGGAGTCTCTCGAGCGGGTTGGTTGCGCGGTTCGTGGTCGCTTCCGCCGCGTTGCGACTCTGCGCGCCGCAGCCGGCTACGCGCTGGCGTTAGGCCGGTCCGTCATTGACTGCCAGGACCTTGATGGCCGTGGAATGCATGCGATGTTCTGGCACGCCGTCCCGAACGTCCCTCAGGGCAAGCTCGAAGAACTCCAGCCAGTACGGGAGCACCAGGTCGGTCCCGAAGTGCTCCAGCGTGAACCACACCATCGGCTGCATGGGGAACCAGAACGCGCCGGCCAGATGCTCGACGCGCACGCCGGCCCGACGACACAACGCGGCCAGGCCGGCGCCGTGATACCCGGGACGAACGTGTTCGTTCGCCTCGAGGTGCTCCCTGACGACGGCGGGATCCGAAAGGTCGGCCTCCGAGGCGAACGGCACCTGGATGTAAAGGGCGCCTCCCGGGAGGACGAGCGAGCCCATCGACTCAGCCATGCGCTGGTCGTCGTCGATGTGCTCGAGGCACTCGATCGAGCACACGAACTCCGCGCGAGGCAGCGAGGCCGCGAAGACCGGATCGAGGAGGTCTCCCTGCCGGAAGGAGAGATTGGCGAGCGTGAAGCCGACCTGGTGCGTGCGAAGATCGATTCCGAGCACGGAGGCCTCCGGGAAAAGGCGCGCAAGGAACGCCTCGTGGAGACCCTCCCCGCTGCCGACGGAGATGATGCTGCGCGGGCGGGGCACCGGGCTGCGCGAGATGGCGTCGAGAAGATGTACGAGACGAAACAGCCCGAGGCCGGAGTCGAGCCGGAGAAGCTGCCTTCCGATGGCGTCGAGCAGCGGATCGGCCGCGACCGCCTGGAGAAGCGAACGCGAGGGAGCTGGCTCCCCCGGTTTCGAGCTCGAGCGACTGAACGGGTTTCCGACCATGACTCTTCCGGCCTACTTGCGCGGGTAGCCTGACGTCCGGCACGCAGCGGCTACGGCACGACTGCGACACCTTGCCGACCGTTGAGACTTCGGGCAGCGCGTTGGTGTCCGGTGCGCCACCATAGTCAGGCGGCCCGGGCGCGCCACCCGGAAGCGTGCCCGCTTCAGGCGCCCCGTTCGGCGAACCACGAGAACACCGCCCCGACCCCCAGACCGATGGAGAGCCCCCACAGGAAGTCACCCCCATCCGCGGGAAGCACGCCCGCGACTGCCACGACGGCAGCCACGACCGCAGCACCGAACAGCCATGGCCATTTTCGCTTCATCCAATCCCCCTCGAGCCCGATGCGGCCTA
>JAMPYE010000643.1 GCA_023700825.1 Thermoanaerobaculia bacterium
AAGAAGGACGAGAAGAAGTGGGACGTTCAGTCGCCCCCGGGCCCTTCGTACGACGTGCAGCTCGACGTCCGTGCAGGGACGTGGATGAGTCTCGACGTGAGCCCCGACGGCCGCGAGATCGTCTTCGACCTCCTCGGCGACATCTACGTCGTCCCGATCGCCGGCGGCGAAGCGAAGGCGATCGCCAGCGGGATCGCGTGGGACATGCAGCCGCGCTACTCGCCGAACGGGAAGTGGATCGCCTTCACGAGCGACCGCGCCGGCGGCGACAACCTCTGGGTCATGAACCGCGACGGCTCGAAGCCGACGCAGGTCTCGAAGGAGACGTTCCGCCTCCTCACGCAGCCTGCCTGGACTCCCGACAGCGAGTTCGTCGTCGGCCGCAAGCACTTCACCTCCGAGCGCTCGCTCGGGGCAGGGGAGATGTGGCTCTACCACCGCTCCGGCGGCGACGGCCTCCAGATGACGAAGAAGCGGACCGACCAGAAGGACACCGGCGAGCCGGCCTTCTCGCCGGACGGGAAGTACCTCTACTTCAGCGACGACGTCACCCCGGGCGGGATCTTCGAGTACAGCCGCGACCCGAACTCGCAGATCTTCGCGATCCAGCGTCTCGAGCGGGAGTCGGGCGAGGTGGAGCGCTTCGTGTTCGGCCCCGGCGGCTCGGCCCGCCCGACGCCGTCGCCCGACGGCAAGTCGCTCGCCTTCGTCCGGCGCGTCCGGGCGAAGAGCACGCTCTTCGTGAAGGACCTCGAGTCGGGACGGGAGACGCCGATTTTCGACGGGCTCGACCGCGACATGATGGAGACCTGGTCGGTTCACGGCATCTACCCGACGATGGCTTGGACGCCGGACAACCGCTCGATCGTCTTCTGGGCCGGCGGAAAGATCCAGCGGATCGACGTCGCCTCGAAGCAGGTCTCGGACATCCCGTTCCACGTGAAGGACACGCGCAGGATCCAGGAGGCGGTCCGCTTCCCGGTGCAGGTCGCGCCGGAGTCCTTCGACGTGAAGATGCTGCGCTGGGTGGAGGTGTCGCCCCGCGGGAACCAGGTCCTCTACCAGGCGCTCGGGCACATCTATCTCCGCGACCTTCCGGGCGGCACGCCGCGGCGGCTGACGAAACAGAACGACCACTTCGAGTTCTATCCCTCCTGGTCGCGCGACGGCCGGAGCATCGTCTACGTCACCTGGAACGACGAGACGTTCGGCTCGATCCGCATCGCCCCGGCCGCCGGTGGTGAGGGGCGCGTCGTCACGCAGAAGCCCGGGCACTACGTCGAGCCGTCGTTCTCTCCGGACGGGTCGAAGGTGGTCTACCGCACGATCAGCGACGGGTTCCTGACGAGCGGGATGTGGTCGAAAGACATCGGCATCCACGTGATCCCGGCAGCGGGCGGAACCTCGACGCGCGTGACGAAGAAGGGGGCGCTGCCGCAGTTCGGAGCGTCGAACGACCGCGTCTTCTTCGTCACGTTCGAGGCCGAGGGGAAACGTGCGCTGCGCTCGGTCGACATCGACGGCGGCGACGAGCGGACGCACGTGATCTCGGCGTTCGCCACCGACTTCGCGCTCTCGCCCGACGAGAAGTGGCTCGCCTGGACCGAGAAGTTCAACGCCCACGTGATTCCCTTCGCGAGGACGGGGCAGACGTTCGACATCGGGCCCGACATGAAGTCGCTCCCGGTGAAGACCGTCTCGCGCAACGCAGGCGAGTACCTCCACTGGTCGGGCGACGGCCAGCGCCTCCACTGGTCGCTCGGCCCCGAGCTCTTCACGAAGGAGCTGAAGGACGCCTTCACCTTCCTCGACGCGGACGCAACCTCCGCGAAGTCCCCCGAGGAACCGAGGAACCGAGGAACCGAGGAACCGGTGGCTGGGGGGCTGAACATCGGCTTCTCGCGCCCCTACGACGCGCCGTCCGGCGTGGTGGCCTTCACGAACGCCCGCATCATCACGATGAAGGGCGACGAGGTGATCGAGAACGGGACGGTCGTGGTCCGCGGGAACCGGATCGAATCGGTCGGCGCGGGGGTGAGCGTCCCCGCGGGGGCGCACGTCGTCGACGCGGCAGGCAAGACGATCATGCCGGGCCTCGTCGACGTCCACTGGCACGGATCGATGGGATCCGACCAGATCATCCCGCAGCAGAGCTGGGTGAATTACGCCTCGCTCGCGTTCGGCGTGACGACGATCCACGACCCGTCGAACGACACGGCGGAGATCTTCGCCTCGAGCGAGCTCGCGAAGGCGGGGGCGATCGTGGCGCCGCGCATCTTCTCGACCGGGACGATCCTCTACGGCGCAAAGTCGCCGTACCGCGCCGACATCGCCAGCCTCGACGACGCGCTCTCGCATCTCCGGCGGATGAAGGCCGTCGGCGCGATCAGCGTGAAGAGCTACAACCAGCCGCGGCGCGACCAGCGCCAGCAGGTGATCGAGGCAGGCCGCCAGACCGGGATGATGATCGTGCCGGAGGGCGGGTCGCTCTTCCAGCACAACATGTCGATGATCGTCGACGGCCACACCGGCATCGAGCACTCGATCCCGGTGGCGAAGATCTACGACGACGTCGTGCAGTTGTGGAAGGGCTCGCGCACCTGGTACACGCCGACGCTCATCGTCGGCTACGGCGGCAACTGGGGCGAGAACTACTGGTACCAGAAGACGAACGTGTGGGAGGACGAGCGGCTGACGACGTTCGTTCCGCGCCGCATTCTCGACGCGCGCTCGCGCCGCCGCACGATGGTGCCGGACGACGAGCTCGGGCACTTCAACAATGCGCGGATCACGAAGACGCTCGTCGACAACGGC
>JAMPYE010000059.1 GCA_023700825.1 Thermoanaerobaculia bacterium
CGAAAAGACGGCGCAGACTTCGCATCGATTTCCCTCGTTCCTGCCCGACGGGCAGCATTTCATCTTTCTGACCGATTCGAAGCCGGAGACACCCGGCACCGACGGCGGCCTGGCGATCTTTGCCGGATCGATCGACTCGAAGGAAACGAAGCTGGTCGTGGCAACGAATGCCTCGGCGCGCTACGCCCCCTCGGGCCAGCTTCTCTTCCTTCGGGATCGCACGCTCGTCGCGCAACCGTTCGACGTGAAGAAGCTCTCCCTGACGGGCGAGGCGGTGCCCGTGGCGGAGAACGTGGTGCGCACGCCTCGATGGGAAGCGATCTTCAGCATCTCCGACGACGGGATGCTCGCGCTCCAGGAAGGGGAAGGAACGGAGCTCTCGCAGCTCGTCTGGACCGATCGCGACGGTCGTGAGCTGGGCACTTCCGGCAAACCGGCCGACATCCGCACCTTCAAACTCTCCAACGACCAGAAACGAGTCGCGACGACGATTCTCGATCCGCAATCGCAGAAGTCGGACGTATGGGTCTTCGACCTTGCGCGCGGAACCTCGACACGCCTCACGTTCGATCCCGCGGACGACGCCGGGCCGGCCTGGTCGGCCGACGACAAACACGTCTACTTCACTTCGGCGCGACAAGGGCGCGGCGACATCTTCCGGAAGGCGAGCGCGGGGACGGGAGCCGAGGAGCTCGTCGCCAAGGATGCGAACTTCAAATTGATCTCCTCGATGAGCAGCGATGGCACGCGTGCGGTGATCCAGGCGGTCGTCGCGGGCAAGAACGGGTGGGACGTCTCGCTCCTCTCTCTCTCGGACGGCAAGATTTCCGAGTTCCTGCAGACACCCTTCAACGAGGCGTACCCCGCCTTCTCCCCGGACGGGCGCCTGCTCGCCTATATGTCGGCCGAGTCGGGGCGCGGCGAGATCTACGTCCAGTCGCTTGGCGAGGACGGCGGCAAGTGGCAGATCTCGACCGACGGCGGTTACGGCCCGCGGTGGCTCAAAGGGGGCAAAGAGCTCGTCTTCATGTCGCTCGACGACAAGGCGATGTCGGTCGACATCCAGTTCGAGCCGGAGTTCTCCGCGTCGGTCCCGCGAATGCTGTTCGAAACGAAGGCGCGCGCGATCACCGGCATCATGTGGGACGCGACGCCCGACGGGAACCGCTTCCTCATCAACCGCCCCATCGACGTGAAGGGCGTCGTTCCGGTCACGATCGTGCAGAACTGGCCCGCGGCGCTGGGGAAGTGAGGGCCATCTCCTGACACTCTCCGCCGGAACCCGCCTCGGACCGTACGAAGTCGTCTCGCCGTTAGGCGCGGGCGGCATGGGCGAGGTCTGGCGGGCGAAGGACACACGACTCGAGCGCGAGGTCGCGATCAAGATCCTGCCGTCCGACTTCGCGGCGAACGTGCAGTTCAAGGCGCGCTTCGAGCGCGAGGCGAAGACGATCTCGCAGCTCAACCATCCGAACGTCTGCACGCTCTTCGACGTGGGCCATCACGAGGGAACGGACTTCCTCGTCATGGAGCTCATCGAAGGGGAGTCGCTCGCCGACCGCCTGGTCAAGGGCGCGCTTCCGCTCGAGCTCGTCCTGCGCCATGGCGCAGAGATCGCGAGCGCGCTCGATGCGGCGCACCGGCAGGGGATCGTCCATCGCGACCTCAAGCCCGGCAACGTAATGCTGACGAAGTCGGGGGCGAAGCTGCTCGACTTCGGCCTCGCGAAGTCGGGGCCGCTCCTGAGCTCGACCTCGAGCGTCAGCCAGCTCGCCGACAACCCGACCGAGCACAAGCCGCTCACCGAGCAGGGGACGATCCTCGGCACGTTCCAGTACATGGCTCCAGAGCAGCTCGAAGGGCAGGAAGCCGACGCCCGGACCGACATCTTCTCGTTCGGCGCGGTCCTCTACGAGATGGCGACGGGACGCCGCGCGTTTCAGGGAAAGAACAAAACGTCGCTCATCGCGGCGATCGTCTCGTCGACGCCGACGCCTCTCAGCGAGATTGCGCCGCTGACGCCTCCCGCGCTCGACCACGTCATCAAGAAGTGCCTCGCGAAGGATGCGGACGATCGCTGGCAGAGCATCCGCGACGTCGCCGACCAGCTGCAGTGGATCGGCGAGGCGGGCTCCAAGGCGGGCGAGGCGGCGCCGGTGCTCGCGAAGCGGAAGTCGAAACTGCGCGTAGCCTGGGGGCTTCACCTCGCCACCGCGCTCCTGACGCTCGCGGCGACGTTAGGCGTGATTCATGCGCTGAAGCCGCCTCCGCGCGTCGTGCGCTCGACGATCCTCCCTCCCGACAAGATGAAGTTCGACGCCAGCTCCGGTATTCTGGCACTCTCGCCCGACGGCCGCCGGGCCACGTTCATCGCTGGAGCCGACGGCGCGAAGCGGATGCTATGGGTTCGATCGCTCGACGCGTTGACTGCGCAACCGCTCGCGGGAACCGAGGACGCGACGCACCCCTTCTGGTCGCCCGACAGCCGCTTCATTGCGTTCTTCTCCGGGGGCAAGCTGCGGAAGATCGACGCGAACGGGGGGCCGCCTCAGGTAATCTGCGACGCTCTGTCGGGGCGAGGCGGAGCGTGGAACGCCGAAGGGACGATCCTGTTCACCCCAAATCCGACCGACGTGCTCTATCGGGTCCCGGCGGCCGGCGGAAAGCCGGTCGCAGTGACGGCGCTCGACCCGAAGCACGATGAGACTTCGCACCGGCATCCGTCGTTCCTTCCCGACGGCGTGCATTTCATCTTCCTGATCGAGGCCGGCGACAAGGCCGACGATCCGGAGAGCGGCTTCGGCCTCTGGATCGGCTCGCTCGAGTCGAAGGAGAAGACGCGCCTGCTGGCGACGAACGCTTCGGCGAGGTACTCGAAGACGGGGCACATCCTCTTCCTCCGCGACCGTACGCTCGTTGCCCAGCGGTTCGACGCAAAGGCGTTGAAGCTGGAAGACGAGGCGGTTCCGGTGGCCGAGAACCTCGCGCGCACGATTCGCTGGGAGGCTCCGTTCAGTGTGTCGGACAACGGGTTCCTCTCATTCCAGGCGGGAGCCAACTCGGACCTCTCGAAGCTCATTCTGCTCGATCGGGACGGCAAGGAGTCACAGACTCTCCCGAAGCAGGCCGACTACCGGAATCCCGTCTTCTCCCACGACGGCCGGCGAATCGCAGCCGTGATCGTCGATCCGGCGACGGGCAAGGCCGACATCTGGGTGCTCGACGTGGAGCGCGGCACCTCGACCCGTCTCACGTTCGACCCGTCGGATGAGATGCAGCCCGTCTGGTCGCCGGACGACCGCTACATCTACTTCACCTCGCGACGTCAGGGGAAGGGTGACATCTTCCGAAAGCAGAGCTCGGGCATCGGCACCGAAGACGTCGTGCTCGCCGATTCCGAATGGAGCATGTTGCTGGGGCTGACCGCGGACGGAAAGCTCGGCGGCGTGATGACCCAGAATGTCGCCGGCAAGACGGAGTGGGACATTTCGCTCTTGAACGTCGACGAACGCAAGTCCACGGTGCTGCTGCAGACGCCGTTCAGCGAGGTGAACCCGATGCTGAGCCGTGACGGCAAGTGGCTCGCCTACAACTCGACGGAGTCGGGACGCGCCGAGGTCTATGTGCAGCGGCTCGATGGCGAGGGAGGGAAGTGGCAGATCTCGACCGACGGCGGCAACAGGCCTCGGTGGAGCCGGGCAGAGCGCGAGCTCGTTTTTGTGTCACCCGATTTCAAGCTGATGTTGGTCGACGTGGAGCTCGGCACCAACTTCAAGGCTTCGGTACCTCGCCTCTTCATGGATCCGGGTATCCGGCAGGTTCTCGGCTATCAGTACGACATCACGAACGACGGTTCGCGTGTGATGGTGAGCCGCGCCGTCGACCAGGCGGTCGTCGAGCCGGTGACTCTTGTGCAGAACTGGGCCGCGAGCCTGGGCAAGTAGCGCAAGTTGGGGTCACACCTGGAAACTCGACCTGACTCTCGCCCGTGGTTTCTTCACTCGAAGCCTCGAGTTGATTTTCAAGGTGTGACCCCGCCCGCCACGCCGACGAGGCTCGCCCAGCCGTTCATGCCTTCGACTGGCGGGTCACGGCCGTTCCCGTGCCGAGTGCCCCGCGCGTGCTGCCGGAGACGAGGCGCGTGACGTCACGCAGGATGTTGGCGAGGCGGAGGTCGCCCGGCGACGCGAGGTAGCGTCCCTCCCAGACGGGCACGAACGACTCCTTGAATTCCCGGAGATACTGGAAGTCCTCGAAGTGCTCGCCGTGGCGGTAGAGAACGCTTGCGGCGCGGTTCCACGCCGGTGAGCGGCGCGTCGGGTCGATCCCCCGGTGCGGCGCGAGGCCGAGACTGAACCATTGATAGTGCTGATCGCGCGCCCAGGTTGCGAGCTCCACGACGAGCGCCAGCATCGTCCCCGTCGGCACGGACGGGAGATAGCGGATGAGGTCGATCGACGCCTCCTCGTTCTCGCCCGAAAGCCAGACATTCGCAAAGGCGACGATTGCTTCTCCCTGCCGGAACACGCCAATCGGGCCGCGTTCGAGGTAGCGCCTGTCGCAGACGCCGAGTGCCGCATCCGGAGCGTCGATTCCTCGCGCCGCGAGCCACGCCGCCGCCACCGGGCGGAGCTCGTCGACGATAGGCTCGACGTTCTCGGGCAGGATGACGTCGAACACGAGACCGGCGTCACGGACGGCGTCGAGCGCAGCGATGTGGCTGTCGCGCCACGTGGGATCGAATTCTTCGAGTCGGATTCGAGCCTCCTCACCGATCCTCATGAAGGCGAGCCCGAGGCCGATGTAGCGCGCCGCGTTTTCCTCGCGCGCCCCGTAGAAGACTGCCCAGCCTCCCTGTCGCGCCGCGAGGTCCCGGAACGTCCAGACGAGCTCGTCGGCAACTTCGGAAGGCGCGACCGGATCACCGAACGAGACCCACGATCGCCGCTCGACCCGGAACATCAGAAAGCCGCGACGCTGCGAGTCGAAGAGGAGTCGCTTGTCGCCGAGCAGGGCGAGGTGAGCGTGGCTTCGCGGGTACCGCGCGACGATGCGGCGCGCGTCGGTCAGGTCCGACTCGCTCGGGACGAGGGGAACCGGCGAGCTCGAGGCGCGCACGAGCGACCAGGTCGCGCCGAGCGACAGGAGGCTGACGCCGATCAACGCACGGAGCGATCGGGCGGCGTGCCCGGTCACGGAGAAGTCGAAGAGCAGGTCGAGCCCTAACGCGGAGCTTCGGTGGGCGAGCAGGGTCAGGAAGATCACGACCGTGAAGGCCATCAGCACGGTCGTTGCCGAACCGGGGGTGAACCGCGCCTCCGAGAACGGGGCGTGCCGATAGAACTCGCGCCGCACCGCGGCGGTGGCGACCAGGAGGAGCAGCAACAGGATGGCGCTGCCCCAGTCGAGCCCGCGGAGCAGCGTCGTGACGATGCCGATTCCGAAGAGCCAGAGCGCGGCGCGCCACGCCGAGGTGATTCGGTGCTGCAGGGCACGGGTGAGCAGCAGCAGCGCTGCTCCGACGAGACTCGTGACGAAGTGCGCGAACTGGACGACCGGTACGCCGACGGTCGACGCGAGCCACGCGAGCTCGCGGTGCGGCGTTGGCGTCGCGCCGCCGATGAGCAGGATCGTGCCGGCCGCGAACGTGACGATCGAGAACGCCGCGGGGACGAGCGCGGGCGCGATCCGGTCGAGCGTGTCGAGCCCCTGCGCGATCTTCTGCTCCTGCCGCCGGTACTCGTGCCACGCGAGCAGGAGCGCCGCCCCGACGAGCGGAGCGACGTAGTAGACCGTGCGGAAGATCACCAGGGCGCCGAGCACCGAAGGCGCCGCGATGTGCCCCTCCATCGCGACGACCATGACCGTTTCAAAGATGCCGATTCCGCCCGGCACGCCGGACAGCAGACCGGTGGCGTTTGCCACGAGAAAGCAGACTCCGAAGAACGCCAGTGAGACGTCCGTGCTCGCCGGAAATACGAGGTAGAGCACCGAGGCCGCAAGGCACCAGTCGGCGACTCCGATCGCGAGCTGCGCGGAGGCGGATCGCAGACTTGGGAGCTGGAGCTTCCAGTCGCGAAAGGTGAAGGCCTTACGAACGCGAAGGGCCGCGACGAGGTATCCGAGTGTCACGACGATGAGCGCAGCGCCCGTGACTCGCGAGAACTCCGTGGCGAACGGGAGCACCTCGAGCATCGACGCGGGCGCGAGACAAAGGGTGATTCCTCCGAGCGCCGCGAACCCCAGCCAGAATCCACCGAGACAATAGCTGACGATCTTCGCGATCCCGATTCCGTCGATGCCCTCGGCCGAGTAGAAACGCACGCGAATTGGCGTTCCGGTGACCAGCGGATGCCCGATCGAGTTGCTGAAGGCGTAGGCGATGTACGACGCCGGAGCGACTTTCCGCCAGGCGATCGCCGAGCCGGCGTAGCGGGTGCCGAAGAAATCGTAGAGCGTGAGGACGAGGTACGCGGCGGTGGTGACGAGAATCGCGAGCCCGATGGCGGAGAGCGGAAGAGTCCGGAAGTAGGTGACGACTTCCCGCCACGACACCGTCTGGAGGTTCTTCTGCAGAACCCACAGGGCGACGACGAGCAGCGCGAGCGGCACGATCGCCTGCAGGACGGTGAGATACCTCTTCATCTTCTGGTCGGCGCCAGGGGCGCGGGTCCTTTATATCGCATCGGGGGCGTCGGAACGCCTCTGTAGCGAAGGCCTGTGGCCTTTGCCGGGCCTCGCAGATCGAACGATCGAGGTGAAGCGGGCAAGGCGGGACGCCTTGCCTGCGCGATCAGCGCGCCGGAGCCGTGATGCCTCCGGGCTTTTGTCGCAGCGCATAGTCCGAGTACGTCACCGACACGTCCTGGTCGATCTTCTTGACGAGCATCGCGCGCCCCTTCACCACGGAACGGATCGTGGAGGGGAGCGCTCTGCCATGCGCGTCGGGGGGCAGGAAGGCCAGCGTGAGCCGGAACTCCGCGATCTTCACGCCCGGCATCGGTCTCATTTCTCCGGTGCTTGCCAGGTCGAGTGACTCCACGTGAGGTGCGGCTTTCGAGATCGCGAGCGTACCGCGGATCGATTCGACCATGGCCTTCATGTCTTCGTCGTCCGATTGCATGGTGAATCGATAGATGGCTCGGTCGGCGGTCTCCGAGATGAGCTGCAGGCTTCCCGGCGCGATGAGCTCTCGTAGCTCGCGGTCGCCGCTGCCCTTCTTCTTCGCATCCTTCTTCCGCTGCTCGTCACGCTTCTTCTCGCGTTCCTCGCGTTCCTTGCGGAACGACTCGATTTCCTTCGGCGTCGGCGTGCGGCCGTCCTTCTGCAGCAGGTCCCACGCCGTCGCCGGCGGCTTCGCGGGGTCGAACGTCGCGACCGAGGTCAATCCAGACTCGACCTTGCTCATCCTGAAGGCGTAGCCGTCCTGCTCGGACCGCTCCATCGTTTCGAGCGCCCGTTCGACGAGCAGCGGGAGCTGAGGTTGAGCAGCGGTAGCGGGGAACGCGAGCGCAAGGAGAAACAACGCCGGGAGCTGAACACGAAACGCGAATCGCAGGATGCGCGATCGGACGGGCTCGAGGACCCGGCGGGTCGGCGCCAAGTCGTTTCCGGATTCGGGGGGCATGGTCTCGCTTGGCGCCATTCGTCGATCCTTCCGACGGGCAAGTGTTGCACAGGCCGGCGGTGTGAGGACCGGTCGCGACGGGATGTTGCGGAATCGAAACTGGCCGCCACGGGTCGATTCTCGCTCTCCGGGTGTGACCGATGACGCTGTCGCCGGCCGGGAACGGGATTAGGAATGACGGAGAACCCCTTGGAACGAACGAGAAAGGAGAGAGTCATGATCGCGCAGAAGGTCAAGGCATTCCTGGACGAGAATGGCGTCAAGTACGAGACGATCTTCCACACGCTGGCCTACACGGCACAGACGACCGCGGAGTCGGCGCACATCCCCGGGAAGGAGATGGCGAAAACGGTCGTGGTCAAGGTCGAGGGCCGGATGGCCCTCGCGGTCCTGCCGGCGTCGAGGCACGTGTCGTTCCACGAGCTCCGAGAGCTCACCGGGTCGAACGACGTCCATCTCGCGGGCGAGATGGAGCTCCGGACGCTGTTTCCGGGCTGCGAGCTCGGGGCGATGCCTCCGTTCGGAAACCTGTACGGCCTCGACGTGTGGGTCGACCCGACGCTCGCCAACGACGAGATGATCGCCTTCAACGCCGGCTCGCACACCGAGCTGATCCGGATGCGGTACGCCGACTTCGCACGGCTCGTGTCGCCGAGAGTCGCCGCATTTGCGACGGCGTGAGGGGAGTTGTTAGTTTTTAGTTGTTAGACAGTCAGCGCTGCTGCTCGTGTAGCGTTGAATGTCCACTCGTTGTGAGGAGCACCAGGGTTCGGCCCGCGGATCTTTTTCAGGTTCCGCAGCTTGAATCGCCTCACGCACCGCGAGCTGTCTGTCTAACAACTAACAACTCCCCCTCACATCTCCTCGATCGCCTTCGTCAGCCTGGCCTTTGCATCAGCGGCGACCTTGGCGACGGCCTTGTTGCCGGGAACGACGGCGACCATCGTCGCCGGATCGATCGCGGAGACGACCGAAGTGCTCTCGCCGGTCTCGTAGACGATGACGTTACAGGGCAGGAGCAGCCCGATTTCGGGCTCGGCCTCGAGTGCCTTGAAGGCGAGAGTCGGATTGCAGGCGCCGAGAATTACGTAGCGTTTGAAGTCGACGCCGAGCTTCTCCTTGAGCTTCTCCTTCATGTCGATCGTCGTGAGCACGCCGAAACCGTTGTCCTTGAGAATTGCCGTGGCACGCTCGATGGCCTGGTCGTAGGGGAGGGCGAGGGTCTTGCGGATTCCGAAGTCAGTCATGGGGTCCTCCTCATCGGCGCCCCGCGCCGAGACCGGTGTGGATCGTCAACACGGGGCATGGTGCGTGGCGCGTGATGCGCGTGGTCGTGGTTCCGATGGTAGTCGTGTCGGCGAACGGCCGATGCCGTGCGCCGATGATGATCAGGTCGGCATTCGACTTGCGCGCGTGCTCGACGACCACTTCCGCCGGGTTTCCCGCGAGTGAGATCGTCGAGACCGGGACGCCCGCTCGTTCCGGGATCCAGGACTGGATCTCGCGCAATGCGCCGTCGTCGCGGCTTTCCGAAGTTTCGCCCACGTTCACGACCGTGATCTTCGCGCCTACGAGCTCGGCGAAGTCGATGGCCTGCTCCAGCACGGCGCGGGCGTCTTTGCTGACGCTCACCGGACAGAGGATCGTCGGGGACGCTGGCGTCGCTTCGACTGCGCGATTGGTGGGGCGCACCGTAAGCAGCGGGCGCGAGGACTCCCGGAGAACTCGTTCCGTGACCGATCCCAGCATAAAGCGGTTCAGGCCGCTGCGCCCGTGCGTCCCCATCACGATCACGCTCGCGTCCAGCTCCTCGGCAGCCTGCACGATCGCCGAGACCGGATGGGCCTCGACGATCATCGTCCGGTGCCTGACGTCCATCGAGACGTTTGCGGCCGTGTATTTGTCGAGCTCCACGCCGGCGTTCTTTTTCTGAGCGGCCAGCGAGCTGGCGATCGAATCAACCTGCGCCGAGGTGAAATGCGGCGGAGGGAGAAACGGGTCCGCATAGAGGACCACGAGCTCGCTGCCCGTGCGCTTCGCAAGCTCGCCGGCGTAATGAAGGGCGTGCGTTGCCAGCTCCGAAAAATCAGTCGGGGCGAGGATCCTGGATATGTTGAATTTCGGCATCGCGTCTTCTCCTGTCAGGCGAGAGTCGGCTCTTCTTGCCGCTCGACGCTTTCCCGCTCCCGCGGCCCGCGCGGTGTCGTGGGGTTGGGCGAGTCGATCTTCGGTGCCTTCTCGTGCTTGCGCCGCTCGCTCATGAAGTACAGCACCGGGACAGTCGCGCGAGAGAGGAGCAGCGACGCGACCTCGCCCGCCATCAGCGAAATCGCGAGCCCCTGGAAGATCGGGTCGAACAGGATCACTCCCGCGCCGACGATGACCGCGGCCGCGGTGAGCATCATCGGTCGGAAACGCACCGCACCGGCGTCGATGACTGCCTCGTTGAGCGCCATTCCCTGCTTCACCCGGAGCTCGACGAAGTCGACGAGGATGATCGAATTGCGGACGACGATGCCGGCGCCCGCGATGAAGCCAATCATCGACGTCGCCGTGAAGAACGCCCCCATCGCGGCGTGCGCCGGCAGGATGCCGACGAGAGAGAAGGGGATCGCGGCCATGATCGTCAGCGGCGTCTTGAACGACTCGAACCAGCCGACGACCAGGATGTAGATCAGGACGAGCACGGCGGCGAACGCCAGCCCCAGATCGCGGAAGACCTCGTAGGTGATGTGCCACTCGCCGTCCCACTTCATCGAGAGCTTCTCGGTCGTCGCCGGCTGCTTCGACACGTAGCGCTCGAGCGCGTACCCCTCGGGCAGCTCGAGCGCGTCGATCGCCTTGTTGAGCTTGAGGATCGCGTACACCGGGCTCTCCTCGGTTCCGGCGATGTCGGCGGTGACGTAGACGACCGGCATCAGGTTCTTGTGGTAGATGCTCTTGTCGCTGACCGTCTCCTCGATCGTCACGAGCGAGCCGAGCGGAACCATGTTCCCGCTCGAGCCGGCGAGCTGGATCTGCTTGAGGTCGTCGAGGCTGGACCGCTGCGCGCGCGCCATGTGAAGGGTGATCGGGACGTCTTCTTTTTCCTTCGGGTCGCGCAGGAGCCCGGCGTCCATTCCCGACAGCGCAATGCGAAGCGTCGCGTCGACCTGTTCCGCGGAGACGCCCGAGAGCGCGGCCTTCTCCTTCTCGACGACGAAGCGATAGCGGACCTGCTCGTCCTCGATGTACGTGTCGACGTCGACCACACCCGGCGTTTCGTCGAAGATCGCCTGCACCTGCTTCGCGACCTCGATCTGCCTCTGGTAGTCGGGGCCGTAGATCTCGGCGACGAGCGTCTGCAGCACCGGCGGGCCGGGCGGGACCTCGGCGACCTTGACGCGCGCGCCGTGGCGCGCGGCGATCGGCTGGATCTCGTCGCGAATCCGTTTCGCGATCTCGTGGCTCTGCGCGTCGCGCTCGTCCTTCGAGAGCAGGTTCACCTGGATGTCGGCGACGTTCGGGCCGCGCCGCAGGAAGTAGTGCCTCACCAGCCCGTTGAAGTTGTAGGGCGACGACGCGCCGGTGTAGATCTGGTAGTTCGCAACCTCGGGCTCGTCCGCGATCGCGGCCGCGATCTCGCGGGCGACCGCGTGAGTCCCCTCGAGCGTCGTCCCCTCCGGCGTGTCGAGCACGACCTGGAACTCGCTCTTGTTGTCGAACGGCAGCATCTTCACCCGCACCAGCTTCAGCGGAAACAGGAGCACCGCGACGAGGAGCAGACCGACGACTCCGGCGAGGAAGATCGCCCGTCGCTTCGGTTCGTTCACCAGCCCCCGCATCATCCGGCGGTACCACTTCGTCGACGCCGACTCCTCGTGCGCCTCGTGTCCCGAGTCGCGCTTGAGCAGGCGGACGCTCGCCCACGGTGTCACGACGAAGGCGACGATCAGGGAGAAGATCATCGCCGCGGTCGCGCCGACCGGGATCGGTCGCATGTACGGTCCCATCAGCCCGGAGACGAATCCCATAGGAAGGATCGCGGCGACGACGGTGAAGGTCGCGAGGATCGTCGGGTTGCCGACCTCGGCGACCGCGTCGAGCGCGATCTCGCGCATCGAGCGGTTCCGGTTTTCCGGCAGCCGGTTGTGCCGGACGATGTTCTCGACCACGACGATCGCGTCGTCGACGAGAATGCCGATCGAGAAGATGAGCGCGAACAGTGTGACCCGGTTCAGCGTGTAGCCGAAGATGTAGAAGATCGCGAGCGTGAGCGCCAGCGTCACCGGGATCGCGATGGCGACGATGCCCGATTCGCGCCTGCCGAGAGTGAACCAGATCAGCACGGCGACGGAGATCACGGCGAGGAACATGTGCCAGAGAAGCTCGTTGGACTTCTCCGCGGCAGTCTCTCCGTAGTTGCGCGTGACCGTGAGCTCGACGTCGGCGGGGACGATGGTTCCCTTCGCGGACTCGATCTTAGCGACGACCGCGTGCGAGAGCTCGGTGGCGTTCGTCGCCTTGCGCTTCGCGACGGAGATCGTCACGGCGGGCCGGACTCCCGTCGGGCTCTTCGCCTCGCCGGCGTGCGCGGGTCCGTTGCCATGGTAGACGTAGTCGGCCGGCTCTTCGGGGCCGTCGACGATCGTCGCGACGTCGCGCAGGTAGACCGGCTTGCCCTGCCATGCGCCGACCACGATGCGGCCGACCTCGTCGGCATTCGTCAGGAAGGCGCCCGTCTCGACGAGCAGCTCGCGGTTGTTCTGCGAGAAGCTGCCCGACTGGAGCTGCTGGTTCGCCTGTCCGATCACTCCGGGGAGCATCACGGCTGCGATGCGGCGGCTCGCCATGCGCGCGGGATCGAGCAGCACGCGGACGCGGCGGCGCTGGCCGCCGATGATCTTCACCTCGGAGACGTTAGGGACTTCCTTGATCTGGTCGTGGAGCTGCGCGGCGATGCGGCGCAGCATGAAGTGGTCGTACTTTTCGCTCGAGAGCGTGACGGCGAGCACCGGCACGTCGTCGATCGACCGCGGCTTGACCAGCGGCCCGTAGACGCCGGGAGGGATCATGTCCTCGTTGGCGTGGAGCTTCTGGTTGAGGCGGACGATCGCGTCCTCCTCGTTCTCGCCGACCTTGAACCGGACGATCGCCATCGAAGATCCGGGGGACGAGGTGGAGTAGACGTACTCGACGCCCGGGATCTCCCAGAGGAGTTTCTCCATCGGGCGCGTCACGCGCTCCTCGACCTCCTTCGGGGTTGCGCCGGGGACCTGGACGAAGACGTCGATCATCGGGACGATGATCTGCGGCTCTTCCTCGCGCGGCAGCAGCGCGACCGCGCCGAGCCCGAGGAGGATCGACGCGACGATGACGAGCGGAGTCAGCTTCGAGTCGATGAACGCGCGGGCCATTCTGCCCGCGATGCCGAGCTCCTGCGTGCTCATGACTTCGTTCCCTTCGCCGTCGCGTCGGCGACCTTCACGCCCTCGCGAATCGCGGGGGTGACGGTGGAGACGAAGCGGTCGCCGTCACCGAGGCCGGAGAGGACTTCGATCCTGTCGCCGAGAGTGCGACCGGCCTGAATGAAGCGGAGACGGGCGATGCCGTCGTCGTCGACGCCCCAGACGCCGGTCAGCTGTCCCTGCGCGACGAGCGCGTTCTTCGGCACGGTGATCGCCTTCGCCTCGCCGACCTTGAAACGGGCTCGCGCGGACATTCCGGACGCTAGTCCTTCCGCCGGCGGAAGCGAGACCTTGACCACGTAGCTGCGGCTGCCGGGATCGAGCGCAGGCGAGACGTGCGCGATCGTGCCTTCGATGACGGCGCCCGTGGCGTCGACGGCGACGCTCGCCGTCGATCCCTGTCTGATTGCGCCGATGCGCGACTCGTCGACGGTGGTGTCGACGCGATAGCCGGAAGTCGACTCCACCGTGAGCAGCGGCATCCCGGGCATCGCCTGCATGCCGACCTCGGCGCTCTTCGCGGTGACCACGCCGTCGATGGGAGAGGTGATGCGCGTCCAGGAGAGCATTGCGGCCGCACTGTCCGAGTCCGC
>JAMPYE010000644.1 GCA_023700825.1 Thermoanaerobaculia bacterium
GCGAAGCGGGTGACGCGAAGTACCGCGCCGTGATCACGGATGTCGGTCTCGCGCGGCACGCCGAGCCGGGGGAGCGCGACGCGTCACTCACCGACTCCGGAGTCGTCGTCGGCACGCCCGCGTACATGGCGCCCGAGCAGTTCGAAGGCAAGGAAGCCTCGAGCGCCTCGGACATCTATTCGTTCGGTGTCGTTCTCTACGAGATGGTCACGGGCCGGAAGCCGTTCGACGGCGCGACCCCGATTTCGCAGGCGATACAGCGGCTGAAATCGCCGCCGAGTTCGCCGGCGAAATTCTGTGAAGGGCTCGACCCGGTCTGGGAGACTGTAATTCTCCGTTGCCTGGAATCGGACCCGGCTGCGCGCTTCACGTCGCCGCTCGACGTCGTCGCCGCGCTCGAGGGGCGGATGGTTGCGCCGGCCATCGGCCGTCGGCGTAACAAGACGCTGCGGCGGCAGAGAATCGATCGGATACTCACCGCGGCAGCGATCGTGGCGGCGACCTGCGCAATCGGGTTCGGGCTGTACAAGGTCGCGGCGAAGCGTGCTCCAATTTCCGTTACGTCGACGGCCGAGGCAACTCCCGTCGTCGAAGTGCGGCCCGGCGCCGCGGTCATTGGCTTCAAGGACCTATCCGGAAGACCAGAGAGCCGGTGGATGTCGACCGCATTCGCCGAGATGATCCGCACCGAGCTCGCGGCGGGAGAGAAGCTCCGGCTCGTGTCGGGCGAGGATACCGCGCGCGTCAGGCACGAGCTCGACCTCGAGGGAAGCGACAGCTACTCGAAGGAAACCCTTGCGGCCATCCGCGAGAGCCTCGGCGCCGACTACGTCGTCGCCGGCTCGTACGTCGCGCTCGGCAGCGGGCAGGGGGGCCGCCTGCGGCTCGATCTCCGCGTGCAGGATGCTCGCACGGGAGAGACGATCAAGGCGATCAGCGAGTCGGGAAGCGAAGTCGACCTGCTCGCAATGGTCTCCTCTGCAGGGACGAAACTGCGCAGCGCGTTCGGGCAGGGAGGCCTGAACACGGAGCGGGCCGCGGGGCTCGCCGCGAGCAGGCCGCAGAGCCCCGAGGTCATCCGTCTTTACGCGGAGGGCCTCGCCCTGTTGCGCGACTTCAACGCCCTGGGCGCGAAAGAGAAGCTCGAAGAGGCCGTGGCGATCGAGCCCGGGTTCGCGCTCGCGCACGCCGCCCTCGCGGAGGCGTGGTCGACTCTCGGATACGACGCGCTCGCCGTGGAACAGGCGCAACGTGCCGTCGACCTCTCGAAGACGCTCGGAAGAGAAGAGAGCCTCGCGATCGAAGGGCGCCTCCGGACCATGCAGAAGGACTGGAAGAAGGCGGCGGAAGTCTATGCGGTCCTGCACGGATTCGCCCCCGACAGTCTCGATTACGGCGTTCGGCTCGCGGAGACGCGGGCTGCTGCGGGAGATTACGAGGGCGCAGACAAGGCGATTCGCGAGCTCCGATCGCTGGTCCGTCCCGTGTCCGATGACCCCTCGATCGACATCGCCGATGCGAACGTCGCGCGATTCCGCGGCGACAACATCGCGGTCGCGCGCCATTCGCAGAGCGCAATCGACAAGGGCACGCGTCGAGGGGCTCCTCTTCTCGTTGCGCGCGCCCAGTTGCAGAAGGGGTGGGCGCAGAGGTTCGGCGGAGATTTCGCCGGGGCGCTGAAGACGATCGAGGCCGCAAAGGCTGCGTTCGCGAGCCACGGCGACATCGGCGGCGCGTCGTTGGCGGAGATCGAGGCGGGCCACACCAACTTCTACACCGGGGACTACGCCGCGGCGCGCTCGCGATTCGAGCCGGCGAGGAAGACCTGCGCGAAGATCGGCTGGCGAAGCTGTGAGGCGGTCGCGCTAAACAGCCTCGGCTCGATTGCATGGGTGGATGGTCGCTATCGCGACGCGGAGGCTCTCTTCGCCGACGGAGTCGCCGTCGCGAGACAGACCGCCGACAAGAAGACCGAACTGACGCTTCGAACGAACCTCGCCGAGCTCGAGGTCTACATGGGACGTTCCGCCGACGCCTGGCGGGACGCGCAGTCCGTGCTCGACGAGATCAGGGGCGGAGCGCGCGCCGATCTCGAGGGCGGTGCGATGGTCGCCGCCGGGCTGGCCAGAGTGCAGCAGGGTCGGATCCCGGAGGGGAAGGCCATCCTCGTCGATGCGCTCGAAATCTCGAGGAAGCGGAAGGACTACCGCTACGAGGCGTACACCTTGACGAAGCTCGCCGTGGCTCGCTTTTTCGAGGGCGAGATCGATCAGGCGGAGGCAGATGTCGCGCGAGCAGTGGAAATCCGCAAGCAGTTCGGAGAGAAGTCTCCGGGTGCGGAGGCTGCCACGCGCCTTGCCGCGATCCGGATCGCGCAGGGAAAACTGGACGAAGCGGAAAAATCGCTTCCCGCAGCGCGTAAGTTGCTGCTCGACGAGCGTGCGCTGTATGACTGGGTCTACGCTTCAAGCGTGACTGCCGAGTTGCTGCTCGCCCGAGGGCGCGCCGCGGAGGCTCTGGTACCGATCAGGGAGATCCATCAGCGGGTTCCCGAAATCGAGAAACCGGCGCTTCGCATTCGCGTCATGGTGACCGAAGCACGCGTGCTCGCGGCGACTGGCGATCGAACCAAAGCGCTGAGGATGCTCGCCGCGGCCGTAGCCGAAGGCGAGAGGCTCGAGCTTCCTCTCGAGGCGCTGGGGGCGACTCTGACGCTGGGCGAGCTGCAGATGGAAGAGCCGGACACCAAGAAGCGGGGAGTGGCGACGGTCGAACGGACGCGCGCGCGGGCGCGCGCACTCGGGCTCAAGTAC
>JAMPYE010000645.1 GCA_023700825.1 Thermoanaerobaculia bacterium
CGGCGCCGCTACGCGGCGCGGACAATTTGTTGCACGCCACCCCCCGGTGGCAGCGCCCTTCGGGCTTGCAATCGGGGGCTAAGATCCATCGTCGCTACGCGACGAAGACGGGTGCAGCCTCCCGCATGCGGAGCCCGTGTCAATTACGGTTCTAGCCAAGCACACGGCGCTCCCGAACTGTCTCGCCGTAACGAATCGGCCTCGGACCCACGACCGCCATACGCAATCACTTGTCAATTTCACTCGTCCATCCGCTATCATCTTGCCTTCCGAACCAAGAGAGAACCGATGGCGTACAACTCGCGCATAAGACGAGCAGTCGTCCTGTTCACGGGCAACCCCCGTGTCGAGGAGCGTCAGAAGCACCTTCCGGCGCGCTTCCTGTCGACGCTGCATCGCGAGCTTCGCTCGACGATCGAGCGAATGGCGGGCGTCGATCTCGTCGTCGCTTCGGAAGACGCCGGCGGATTCCGCGTCGACTGCGACGGCACGACTTCCCGCCTCGTGAATGGCGCCGAGGGCGGCCTCGCTGCCCGTGTCGAGCTCGCGTTCAACGCGGCATTCGCCGCCGGATACGACTCGGTCGTCGTGCTGGCGGGCGACATCCTCGGGCTTCGACGCGAGACGCTGGAGCAAAGCTTCGAGCGCCTCGAGGAAACTGACGGATCGTGCGTGCTCGGCCCGAGCGGCGACGGCGGGTTCTACCTCGCCGGCCTCCGCAGCGGCACCTCGTTCGACTGGTCGTCGATTCCGTGGCGCTCCTCCGACGTCTCGATCGCCTTCTGCGCGAGCGCCGTCGAGGCGGGCCTCGTCGTCCGGATCGTCGAGCGGCTCGACGACGTCGATTCGCTGGCCGACGCCGTCCGCCTCACCGACTCGCTGCACCCCGCGTTCCACGAGCTGCGCCGCGCCCTGCGGTCGCTGCTCTCCGTCGGGCTCCACGCGATCCCCGCCAGGGCGCGCATCGAACGATGCAGCCGCGGCATGGCGCGGCAGCTTCGCGCGCCGCCCGCGGCCTGACGCGCCCCCAGCTTCAAATCCAGTTTCGTAATCCAAAAAGAGTCCGGCCCGGAATGCGGCCGGCACGGAGGCATCCATGGCAGAGCTCACCGAGCGCACCCCGCTCCACGTTCCCGCGCTCCACACGTTCGAGGAGAACGGGATCACCTACGCCGTCGACGACGCGGCGCCGAACTGGATCGCGCTCGAGCCGAACGGCGCGCACCTTCTCTCCACGATCGCGCACGCGCAGTCGAACGGCGGCCCCGTCACGTTCGGCGGCCTCGTCTTCCGCTGGGCCTCCGAGCAGAAGCTCGAGGCGGCAAAAGCCTGGGTTCACGTCCACGATTTCCTCACGTCGCTGCAGCGCGCACAGATGCTCTTCAGCGAGCCCCACTCCCACGCGACGTACGCCGGCAGGCCGTCGCTGATCCAGCCCGACGGGCTCCGCGAGCTCTGGATCCAGATCAACAACGCCTGCAACCTCACCTGCACGCACTGCCTCGTGTCGTCGGGTCCGGGCGGCATCCCCGGCATGTCGACCGAGGAGATCGTCAAGCTGATCGACCGCGGCAAGGCGCTCGGCGTCGAGCGGATCTACATGACCGGCGGCGAGCCGTTCCTCCGCAAGGACATCTTCGACCTCATCCATCACGCGACCGACAAACACGGGCTCGAGTTCATCATCCTGACGAACGCGACGCTCTTCGCCGGACGCATCCGTGAAGGCCTCGCCTCGCTCGACCGCGAGAAGGTGCGCTTCCAGGTTTCGATCGACGGCGCGCGCCCCGAGACGAACGACCCGATCCGCGGCGCCGGCACCTTCGTCAAGGCGCTCGACGGCGCGAAGATCCTCTCCGATCTCGGCTTCGACGTCTCGCTGACCACTGTGACCACGGAGGAGAACCTCGGCGAGCTCGCCGAGATCCCGGCGATCGTCCGCAAAGTCGGCGCGCGGAGCCAGCACCTCATGTGGAGCCACAAGCGCGGCCGCGCGGTCGAAGCGAACAACGGATTCTTCCCCGAGCACCTCGAGCTCCTCGGCGCGGTCATGAAGGTCATCGACGCCGCGAAGGCGGAAGGAACGACGCTCGACAACCTCGAAGCCGTGAAGCGCCGCGTCAACGGCGTCCCGGGCGTGAAGTACGACCTCGGCAACGCCGGCTGGGACTCGGTCTGCGTCTACGCCGACGGCAAGGTCTACCCCTCGGCCGCGCTCGCGAACGAAGGCGCCCTGGTCTGCGGCGACGTCCGCACGCACGATCTCGAGGAGATCCTCGAGAAGTCCGCGACGGTGAAGCGGCTGCGCGAGGCGACGCTCGCGAACAAGCCGTCGGTCCAGAACGATCCGTTCCGCTTCTTCACCGGCGGCGGCGACCTCGAGCACGCCTTCTGCTTCTCGGGCGACTTCCTCGGCATCGATCCGTACTACCCGATCTCCGTCGCGCTCACGCGCAAGGTGATGACCGAGCTCGGCGAGGAGAAACGCGACCGCAGGAACCGCCGCTCCGGCTACGACGCGCCGCTCGTGCTCCACGCGATGGGCCAGGGAGCGATCGCCTGCGGCGTCGCCGACGGCGCTGCGGCCGAGCAGCCGGTCCTCACGCTGCACTCGAACTGCGTTCTCTCGTTCGACGTCGACAGGCCGCGCGCCAAGGTGCGCGAGTTCTACGGCGAGGCGGCCGAGCGGCCTCAGGCCGAGCTCTGCTGCCCGACCAAGTACGACACCTCGGCGATCGACCATATCCCGCAGGACGTCATCGACCGCTTCTACGGCTGCGGCTCGCCGATGACGAGCGCCGGCATCAAGGAA
>JAMPYE010000646.1 GCA_023700825.1 Thermoanaerobaculia bacterium
CCGGCAAATCCGCCGGCGGCGTCGTAGTCCGACCGTCTCACGAGAAGCGCCGCGGTGGGGCCCATGTCGACCTCGCGCCTCGCACCGCCGGGGAGCCACTTCGAGAACTTCGAGATGTGGATGCCGCGATCGAGCCAGCGCCGGCCCACGCAGTCGATCGCGCCGACGATCGCCTCGCCCGTCTCGTCGTGCGCGCGGACCAGCTGGTCGAGCCAGTCGGGGCGCGCGTAGATGTCCGGATCGGTGAAGACGAGGATCGGCGCCGTCGCGCGCCGCACACCCTCGTTGCGCGCCGCATGAGGGTAGAGGCGCGTGGGCGAGTGCCAGTAGTTGACGCCGGGGAAGAGCCGGGGGACGACGTCGCTCGTCTCGTTCCCGGGGCTGCTGTCGACGACGACCGTCTCGAAGTCGCGGAAGGTCTGCGCCGCGAGCGCTTCGAGACAGCGCACGATCGTCGGGTGCGAGTTCCAGGCTGGGATGACGACGGCGACCTTCGGCGGCATCGTCACCTCAGGACTTCGGCGGGTCGGAGCTTCGCGGCTCGTCGAGCTCGTAGTCGGTGAAGCGCGCTTCGGTCTCGCCCGGCCCGAAGACGAGGCCGAACGCCTGCCCCGACGCAGACGCCAGCTGCGCCACCAGAATCTTCGGAGTGCCGAGCATCGCCTCGGAGACGAGGTCCGGGCGCACCTTGCTCAGGCGCATGACGAGCTTCGCCACGAAGTAGAACGGGATGAGGGGCGTGGCGACGACGTAGAACACGCGGCGCGCGAGCGACCAGTGGTGAACGCGCGCGCGTTCGACCCCGTAGCCGCGATGCCAGAAGAAGTAGCCCTTCACGATGCTGCGAAGCCGCGTCTCGTTCAGGTGCTCGAACTTCGCCTCGGACTCGAGATAGAGCCGGTGCCCGTCGGCGACGAGTTTCTGAAAGAACGCCACGTCGGCGCGCAGCAGCCTCTCGAGCTCGTCGCCGTAGGAGAGGAGAACGTCCCGGCGGAACGACGAGTTGTGGCCCGGCAGCATCTCGCGCTCGCCGGACGGCGTCGGCGCCAGCCACGGGTAGTAGTTCATGATCCCGATCAACCGGCTGATGCCGAAGCTGGGGTTGCCGTGGTGCACTTCGCTCCCGACCGCGGCCCACGGGCCTTCGTGCGCTCGCAGAAGCGCCTTGATCCAACCCTGCCTGGCGCGGCAGTGCTCCTCGAGAAAGCCGACGAACGGGGCGCGCGCCATTCGCACCGCCGTCGTGCGCGCTGCGGAGAAGTCGGTCGACTTCGGGATGCGCGTGAGTCTCACCGAGGGGTGGTCGGAGCCGGGGAGGTCGGGAAACCCCTCGGCGCGGTCGAAAAGCAGGATCTCCGAGCGCTCGATCCCGTCCTGCGCAAGAAGCGACGCAAGGGCGCGGCCGGCCCGATCGCGCTGCGTTCCCGCGACGAGGACGATCGAATATTCGGGCGAAGTCACGAGGGGCAAAATACCACACGGGTTTCGTGGATGCCGTCCGGCGACTTTCGTCTATTGTTGGACGTGATGAAAGACGTCCGTGGACGCGAGATCGAGATCGCCCGGCCACCGATCCGGGTCGTGTCGCTCGTTCCCTCGATCACCGAGACCCTGTTCGACCTTGGCGCAGGTGATTCCGTGGTCGGCGTGACCGACTGGTGCATCTTCCCGGAGGCGCTCTCGGCGCGGCGCGTCGGAGGGACCAAGAACCCTCGGGTCGACGAGATTCGCGCACTGCGTCCCGATCTCGTCCACATGAATCTCGAGGAGAATCTCGAGAAGCACGCGCGCGCGATCGAGGAGTTCGCGCCGGTCTTCGTGACCGAGCCGAAGTCGCCGCGCGACGTCGCGGGGCTGATCGCGCAGCTCGGCGCAATTCACGGGGTGGGCGATGCCGCGGCCGCGGCGAAGGCGGAGCTCGAGCGCGAGCTCGGGCGCGAGCGGCTTGCGCGCTTCACGTTCGCCGTTCCGATCTGGAAGTCGCCGTGGATGTGGTGCGGCGGAGACACCTACGTCTCCGCGCTCCTCGAAACGCTCGGCGGACTGAACGTGCTCGCGAAGGAAGCACGCTATCCGGCGATCGAGCTCGAGCATGTGCTCGCGCACCTGCCCGAAGTGATCGTGCTTCCCGACGAGCCTTACGCGTTCACGGCTGACGACGCGTCAGAGCTTCGCGAAAGGCCGGGCGTGCGCGTTGCCGGGCCGTTCCCCGGGCATCTCGCGACCTGGCACGGGACGAGGACCGTGAAGGGCCTGCGGTTCCTGCGGGAGTTGCTGTCGAGCTTCGCGATCCCGGATCCACAATCGCTGAATCGTTGAATTGCCGGATCTCGGGCATTGACCGCGAATTAGCGATGCAGCGAATTGCGGTCAGACACGCGGCTTGCGGTACGCTCGATGAGCGTTCGGATTGTCATCCCTCCTCGCTGCGCTCGTCGGGATGACAACCGCGGCCGAGCGGCTACCGTCACTCTTACGTGTACCCCAAACCACGGGCTTCTCAGTGCCGTCGTCTCGTGAGCGCGACGATTCCGGCGATCGCGAGCAGCGCGGGCAGTGCCCACTTGATCGCGTAGGCGGCGCGCTCGGCGCTGCAGACGGTCGGGGCGAACTCCTCGACGCCACCGACGATCACGTTCCCCTCGCTCGAGAAGGCGCTCGACAGAGTCGTCGCGGCCGTCTCGGGGAGGCCGCGCGCGAGATACGCGTCGCGTGCGATCGACGGCGCTGCCTCCAGGCCGGGAAGATCGAGATCGAACACGACGCCCGAATCGGGATCGGCGATGAGCCAGCGATCGGGA
>JAMPYE010000647.1 GCA_023700825.1 Thermoanaerobaculia bacterium
CCGACCAGGTCGATCGCGTCATCGTAGCGGCGGATGCTCGCGGCGATCGAGGTGTTGGCCTGGTTCAGGTCGATCGCCCAGTCGAGCCCGTAGGAAAACGACTCGTAGTCGTACTCGTTGGCGGCGCCGAGCGTCAGGCCCCACGTCTGGTTTCCCCACTTCTTCTTCGCCTTGAAGGTGCCGAAGGTGCGGGTGTCGCTCGCGGGAATGCTCGCGCTGCCCACCTCGACCTGGATGTTTCCGATGGAGGCGGAGGAGATCTGGTCGACGCCGATGTCCGCCGTCAGCGTGAGGCTCTCGTCGACGCGCCAGGCGAGGAGGATCACGGGGGACACGACCTCGAGTTTCTCGGTCCCGATGCCGCCGGTGACCGGGGAATGGTCGCCATCCTGGTCGTAATAGCTGAGGAGGAAGTCGGTATCGAACTTTCCTTCGGGCTCGGCCTGAGCGAGCAGGCCGAACGCGAACGCGAGACACGCCACCGACGCGAGGGTGAGGGGAAGTCGTCTCAGCTGCATCCGCAGCCTCCGCCCGACTTTCCGCCGTTGCCGCCGACGGCGCCTTCTCGATAGACCTCGACGTTTCGCTCGAAGCGGTGCGTCCGGCAGTCGTCGAGCTTCATCGCTTCGCCGCTCAGCGTGCCGCGCTCCCAGGGCTGCACGGTCGTGCAGGCGGTCAGTCCCGACAGGCCGAGAATCACAAGTGCCAGTACTGCCCGTTTCACTGCTTGTCACCCGGTTTCGTCATCATCGCTTCGAGGCCTTCCGAAAAATGAATTCCACCGTCTTTGTCGACGAGCATCGCCTCCACTCCGCGGAGCTGGTTGACGAGGTTCAGTCCTCCATCGACGCCCAATACTGACACACTCGTCGCCAGTGCGTCGGCGAGCTCGCCGTCCGGACACACGATTGTGACACTGCGTACTTCCGTCACGGGATACCCGGTGCGCGGATCGAGAATGTGCGAGTAACGCACCCCTCCGAACTCGATGTAGTTCTCGTAGTCACCCGAGGTCACGACCGCCTGTTCGGTGATGTCGAGGTAGGCGAAGAGCTTGTCGCGGTCGAGAGGGTTCGCGATCCCGATGCGCCACGGCTTGCCATCCTCCTGTGTCCCGAAGACGACGATGTCGCCCGAGGCGTTTACGACCCCGCCCGAGACTCCATGCTCCTTGAGGACGAACACCGCGCGGTTCGCGGCATAGCCCTTTCCGATTCCGCCGAATCCGATCTTCGTGCCCTTGCGATCGAGGTAGATGGTCCGCTTCGTCTCGTCGAGAACGATGTGCTGGTAGCCGATGTCGGACATCGCGGTGCGGATCGACTCGTCGTCCGGAATGGGAGCCGTGCGCGACTTGAAGTTCCAGAGCCGGCCGACCGTGTGGAAGGTGATGTCGAAGGCGCCCCCGGTGAGCTTCGAAACGCGGATCGAACGGCGGGTGAGGTTGAGGAGCTCGTCCGTGACCTCGACGGGCTCGACGCCGGCCTTGCGGTTGATCTCGCTGACCTTCGAGGTCTCGCGCCATTCCGAGATGACGGCCTCGATACGCTCGATCTCGGCGTAGGCGGCGTCGATCGCCTCCTGCGCGCGTTTCGGATCGACGTGCACCGCCGAGATCTCGAAGCGTGAGCCCATCGCGGCGCGAGGGTCCCTGAGCGTCGCGGCGGACAGGTTCGTCGGCAGGAGGACGCCGATCGAGCCGATCAGTGTCAGTAAGGCGGAGAACAGGCTCCGGCGTCGGGCGGAGTGTGGCACGGCGGGCGAATGATAACGGAAGCGCGGACGGAGGGGAGCAACTTCCGATGGCTGTAAGGCCGCGCAGGAGCGGTTTGCGACGACTATGACACGATTGTAATTACCGCCGGACCTCGCCGGCGCGTGGCACGGCGGTCCGGACGCAAGTGAGCCTTCGCCGACGGGTGGCCGGCGAAGGCTCAGTGGTCACGGCTCGAGCGTGTTCGATCAGGCGACTTCGCCGCAGTCCTTGATCTCGATCTTCTTGCTCGTGCGGCCGCTCTGGCTGCCGAGCTTCTCGATCGCGGTGACGATCTCCATTCCTTCGACGACCTTGCCGAAGACGACATGCTTGCCGTCGAGCCACGGGGTCACGACGGTGGTGATGAAGAACTGCGATCCGTTCGTGTTCGGGCCGGCGTTGGCCATCGACAGGAGACCCGGTTCGGTGTGCTTCAGTGTGAAGTTCTCGTCCGCGAACTTCGCGCCGTAGATCGACTTGCCGCCGGTGCCGTTGTGGTTCGTGAAGTCGCCTCCCTGGCACATGAACTGCTGGATGACGCGGTGGAACGAGCTTCCTTTGTAGCCGAAGCCCTTCTCGCCGGTGCAGAGGGCGCGGAAGTTCTCGGCCGTCTTTGGGGTGACGTCACTGCGAAGCTCGAAAACGATGCGGCCGAGGTCCTGGCCGTCGGCGGTCATGTCGAAAAATACGCGGGGTAGGGTCATGGTGAATCTCTCCTCGCCAAGTGTGGCTGGCGGGGATTCTACACCGCCTCGAGCGGTGCGCCTGGCGTCCGGCCCGGTTCGGAGCATCCAGCCTCCAGTGATGGACAGCCCGGAACAGTTGGGACGAGGGTGCGTTGCCATTCGACCGACTTCCACTGCGCGAGGGGAGCGTTCGGCGCATGCATTTGCATGGGTGGCCGTCGCTCCGCGTAGAATTGCGTCACAACCAGACGAGAGAGCGCGGCACGTTTCGCGTCGCGCGAGGAGATTCTCGATGAGAACGTGCGCGAGCATGGTGTTCGTGATGTCTTCGCTGCTGGCCGTGGCATGC
>JAMPYE010000648.1 GCA_023700825.1 Thermoanaerobaculia bacterium
AGGACGCGTTCCTCTTCGATGGCTCGGTAGTCGAGAACATCGCCGTCGGAAACCGGAGCGTCAGCCGCGAAGAACTGATCCGCGCGGCGAAGATGGCGCACGTCGACGAATTCGCCGAGACGCTCCCCGAGGGTTACGACACGATCGTCGGGGAGAGAGGCGTGCGGCTGTCGGGCGGACAGAAGCAGCGCGTTGCCATCGCGCGGGCGATCGTCGCCGACCCGGCGATCCTGATCCTCGACGAGGCGACCTCGTCGCTCGACAGCGAGAGCGAGGCCCTGATCCAGGACGCGATCTACCGGCTCGTCGCGGGGCGGACGACCTTCGTCATCGCCCACCGGCTTTCGACGATCCGGAGGGCGAGCCAGATCCTCGTCATCGACAAGGGGCGGGTCGCCGAGCGCGGCACGCACGACTCGCTGCTCGCGGCGGGAGGCATCTATCGACGGCTCTACGAGCGCCAGCACGAATTCGAAGAGAACCGCTTCGTGAATCCCGGCGAGGAGGTCGGCGACTTCAATCGGGAAGCGCCGACAAAGGCAGAAGATGAAGCCTCGGTGCCGAAAAGCGACGGCCCTTCGGGATTGAAACTGCCGTAATTGCGCCCGGGAGCGGCGCTCGCGCTGCCCGGACGGCGGCTCGTGTGGCCCCGGAAACTTGCGATCGCGTCGAGCGACCCGCGAGAATGAGCGCCGGCGCCTCTCGGTTTCCCCACGAAGCGACCGCGGAGACCATCTCAAATGTCGATCAGCGAAGCACCCATCCTCGGAAATCCCGTCCATCTCTGGACCGCCGCGCTGGGCCAGGCGGCGCTCTTCATGCTCGCCTTCTACCTCTTGAAGCTCATCGTGAAGCGTCGCTTCGCGAATGCCGCGGAGACCGAGTCGCGCATCGACGACTTCGTCCTGCACGCGGCCTCCAACACCAAGGCTTGGCTGATCATCTTTCCCGTCTTCTATTTCGCGACGCGCATCCTGACGATGCCCGCGCTCGCCGAGAAGGCGATCGTCAACCTGACCGTCGTCGCCGCCTTCGCGCAGGTCGGGCTCTGGGTCTCGGGGATCGTTCAGTTCTGGCTCACGGGCTTCCGACAGAGCGCCGACCCGGCCGCCGCGACGTCGATGCGCATGATGATGATCCTGGTGCGGATCGTCGTCTGGTCGGCGATCTTCCTCTTGATCCTCGACGGGCTCGGCTACAACGTCACGACGCTGCTCGCCGGCCTCGGTATCGGCGGCGTCGCGGTGGCCCTCGCCCTGCAGGCGATCCTCGGCGACCTCTTCGCGTCCCTCTCGATCGTCATCGACAAACCGTTCGTCGTCGGCGATTTCATCAGCGTCGACCTGGTCTCCGGCACCGTCGAGCAGGTCGGCCTCAAGACCACGCGTGTGCGCTCGATCAGCGGCGAGCAGGTGATCGTCTCCAACAGCGACCTGCTCAAGAGCCGCGTCCGAAACTTCCAGCGAATGACCGAGCGCCGGCAGATCTTCACCTTCGGCGTGATGTACGAGACTCCGGTCGACAAGGTGGCACTGATCCCGGGCATGGTGCGTGAGATCGTCGAGTCGATCGAGAACACGCGATTCGACCGCGCGCACTTCAAGGCCTTCGGCCCCTCGTCGCTCGACTTCGAGGTCGTCTGGTGGATGCTCTCGCCGGAGCTCGTGCGCGCGATGGACGCGCAGCAGGACATCAACCTCCGGATCATGGCGAAGTTCACCGCCGAAGGAATCGGCTTCGCCTACCCGACGCAGACGGTGCATCTGGCAAAGCAGTAGCGGGGAGAAGGGCGGGAGGCGAAAGCAGGCCCCCCTCGGGCGGCTGTCCCTGCGCCGCCCGACTTGGCGGCGCCTGCACGTCCTCCATCGGCCGGCATTGCCGTTGGACTGAGATCAGTTCTCACCACCGGTATGACTAAAGTCCTTCTTGAACCCTCCGGCGAAGAGCAGGATGAACGTCAAAACGGAGGATTCACGAATGAGCACGACGACCATTTTTGCAGAGCGCACCGTCGGAGAACTGGCGGTCGAGGTACCCGATTCGATCCGCGTCTTCGAAGCCTGGAAGATCGACTACTGCTGCGGCGGCAAGACGCCCCTCGCCGAGGCCTGCGCGGCGGCCGGCAAGACGGTCGACGCCTTCGCGGCGGCGATGGAGAGCCTCGCCCGGGTGCCGGACAGTTCGCAGCGCGACTGGACGGGCGATTCGCTGACGACCATCGCGGCGCACATCGTGAAGACCTACCACGGCTACACGCGCGAAGAGCTCGAAACGCTCGATCCTCTTGCGGTGAAAGTCCTCGGCGTGCATGGCGACCGCCGGCCGGAGCTCGCCGACGTGGTCGCGCTCGTGCGCGAACTGGCGGCGGACCTCGTTCCGCACATGCTGAAGGAGGAACAGGTCCTCTTCCCCTACGTCGATCAGTTGCAGGGCGCGGTCGACGGGAACGGTCCGGCGCCGACGCCGTTTTTCGGCACCGTGAAGAACCCGGTCCGGATGATGATGCTCGAGCACGATCGCGTCGGTGAGCTCCTTGCGAAGATGCGGAGCCTGACCGGCGACTTCATCCCGCCGGAGAGCGCCTGCTTCAGCTATCAGGAGCTCTATCGCCGGCTCGCCGAGTTCGAGCGCCTGACTCACGAGCACATCCACGTCGAGAACAATCTCTACTTCCCGCGCGCGGTCGCGGTAGAAGAAGTCGCCGGTCGGCCGAAGGAGTTCGCCCACGGCGCCGGCGATCACGCCGGAGCCTGCGGCTGCCAGCACTGATTTCCTTCGCCGGGAGAGCGCC
>JAMPYE010000649.1 GCA_023700825.1 Thermoanaerobaculia bacterium
GCACGCCGCAGGCGCGGAACGCCGAGAAGATCTCGCTCGCCAGGACCGAGTAGTGCCCCGCGTACATCGGATGCACGTTGATGTCGAGCTCGAGGTCGAGCTTCCCGGCCGGCAGCACGACCTCCGGCACCCGCGGAGCCTCCGAGGTGTAGCCGAGCAGACCGGGCGAGATCATCCCGTGCGCCGGGATCGCGAGCCGGCCGAGCGCACGATGGACGATCGACGGAACGTTCACGCTCTGGATCAGCGCGCGGCGCACGTCACGGTCCGCCAGCGGGCCCCGCGTCGTGTTGAACGCCGCAAAGTAGATCGACAGTCTCGGTACCTCGCGGTATCCGGCCGCGAAGATCGGGTCGTGGCGGAGCTGCTCGACGTCGTGCGGGAAGAGCTCCGCAGCAACCGATAGCCGGCCCGCGACGAACTCCTGCCTGATCTCCGACGGCGTCAGCCCGAGGTGAAAGACGATTCCTTCCGCCTTCGGGAGCCCGCGATTCCAGTAGATGGGGTTTTTCTCGACCTCGATGCGCTTTCCCCTCTCGAACTTTACGAGACGGAACGGCCCCGTGCCAACGCACCCGGTGCGCCATGAGCCTCCAAGCCTCTCGGTCCCCTCGGGCATGATCGCAAGAGAGGGATGGGAGAGCATCGGCGCGAAGAACGCGACGGGCTGCTCTAGCTCGACGACGAACTCGTACGGGGTGACGATCCGGAAGCCGCTCAGATCGCGCGACCGCCCCTCGATCAGCGCGACGGCGCCGCGGACCGGCGCGAGCAGCCACTGCGCGTCGCTCTTGTCGTCGAGCAGCAGGCGCTCCCACGAGTGCCGCACGTCGCGCGCGGTCAGCCTCCGCCCGTCGTGGAACCTCGCTTCCCTCACCCGGATCCTGTAGCGCGTGCCGCCTTCTTCGGCGCGGATCTCGGAGGCGAGCCACGGGACGACGCGCGCGCCCTCGACACAGCGGGTGAGCGTCTCGAAGATCGTCCCGGAGATCTCCGCCCTCTCGACCGTGTGCGTACGCGACGGATCGATCTCGTTCACATCCTCGGCGATCGGCACCTGGAGGACGCCTCCGCCTGCCGTCGCGCCGATCGTGGTGACGCGCACCTCTTCGGTCACGCCCAGCTTGTCGTAGTTCACGTAGGGCGAGTGGCTGACGAGCGTGAGCCCGCGCACGCGCGGGCTGGTGACGCGGTAGTCGATCTCGTGGAAGAGCGGCAGCACCGCCGACTCCTTCGCGATCAGGCTCTCGAAGCGATGGTAGAGCGCCTCACGGACGACGGGCCGCGTCTCGCGGCGCGCGCCCTCGAGCACGGTGTCGAGATCGGGCGACGAGTAGTACCGCGCAAAGAGCCCGTTGGTCGAATTGAAGAGGCCGTGCGCGAAGGTGTCGGGATCGTCGTAGTCCGCAACCCATCGGCCGATGCGCATGTCGATCCCGGAGGAGTCCTTGGCCGACTCGAGGAAGGCCGACATCGACGTCGCGGTGAACGAGAGCTCCACGTCGAGGTCGCGCCAGAGCTCGAGCAACGCGCTCATCAGCGTGCGATAGCGGTCGTGGAAGATCGGGTGAGCGGCCGCAACGACACGGATCGGCGTCGGAAGCCCCGACTCGGCGATCAGCTCGAGCGCCTGCTCGCGGCCGAGCACCTTGCGCTTGAGCCCCGGGTCGTGGCCAAAGATCCCGGGCGGGATGACTCCGGTCGCCGGCTGCGCGAGCCGCCCGAGCGTGCGCCACACGAGGTCGCTCGTCGGCACGCTCCGGAAGAGCGCCTCGCGCAGCTTCGTGTTGCTGCCGAGCGGGCTGAAGAGATTGAAGACCGCGAGGAAGATGTTCTTCTTCGGCGCCTCGACGTGCCCGTCGCGGAGTCGCGGATCGCGAAGAATGTCGTCGAGGTCCTGCGGCAGCAGATCGCGCGCGACGTCGAGCCTTCCTGCACGCAGCTCGCTCGCCATCTCGGCGGCGCTCGGCATCATGCGGAAGAAGATCGAGTCGAGCTTCGGCCTCGCACGACGCGGCGTCGAATCGACCGCCTCGAGCACGACTCCGTCGCGACCCTGTTTCGCCATCCGGAAGGGACCGGTGCCGACTGCGCGTCCCGCGCTGTCCGGTTTCGCGATGCCGATCGTATGGTCGCTGAGCAGCGCGGGGTAGAAAGGCAGTGCCTCTTCGAGCTGGAATTCGATCTCATGGCTCGAGCGCACGACGATTCCCTCGACCGAATCGGCCGTGCCGGCGCGGTAGGCGGCCGCCCCGCGGATTCCCCCGAATGCCGCGCTCAGGTCGCGCCGGTCGGCGCGGATCCCGCGCTCGAACGACCCTTTGACCAGCTCCGCGGTGAGCGGCGTCCCATCGTGAAAGAGCACGTCCCTCCGGAGCATCAGGCGGAACTGCCTCCCCTCGTCGTCGACCTCCCAGTCGGAGCAGAGAAGGGGGATCTGGTGTCCCTGCCCGTCCGACTCGAAGAGAGTCTCGAAGACGAGAGCGAGAACTTCGCCCTCTTCGTCGATCGTCATGAGCGACGGCTCGGAGGCGGTGATCGGGTTCACGAGCCCGACGGTGAGCGTTCCCCCGGCGGGAATCGAGTCGGCTAACGTCCTTCCGGACGGGTGCTCCATCGCTTCGAGCGCCTCGATCTCCTCGTGAATCCGCTTCGCCTCCTCGTGCTCGCCGCGTAGCGACGCGAGCGTCAGCGCGAGCGAGAGAAGGTCGCGCAGCACGGCAGGCTGGTCGAAGGCACGAGCGGCCTCCAGCCCCCGCGCGAGCCAGTGGCGCGTCTCTTCGGCGCGGC
>JAMPYE010000650.1 GCA_023700825.1 Thermoanaerobaculia bacterium
CAGCGGCGCCTCACCGGAGATCGCGAGGGAGTCGTCGTCGCCCAACCGCACGGCGCCCGTGACGAACGCACCCGCCGCCATGCCCCCGGCGAAGCCGATCGGCTCCGCCTCGCCTCGGGCGGCCAGCCCTTCGCTGATCGCGCGCGCGGCGCGCAACGCGCGAACGGCTCCCCGGTCGCCGGCGAAGTGCGCGATCAACTGCTGGCCGTGAAGCTCGAGCACCTGCCCGTTCTGCCTGGCGATCTCGGATTCCTGCATCGCCATGATCTCTTCGAGAAGCCTCACCGTCGCCTCGGGCGACGAGGAGTCGACGGGCACGCCACGCAGGTCGGTCACGAGGACGATGCCGTCGCGAGTGCCCGTCTCCGGCAGCCGGCGGCGCGCGGGCAGAGTCTCCTCGTCCGCTCGCGCGGCCATCTGCTCGTAGAGCTCCTCGAGCTCGTGCTTGTCCCGCAGGGCGGTGATCAGTTCGCCGAACGTTCCGGCGAGCACGCCGACCTCGTCCGTGCCACCCGTCGCGGGAAGCACCGACAGGTCGCCGTCGGTGACCCGCCCTGCGATCTTCGCGAGCTCTGCGATCGGCCGGGTGATCCTTCGCGCAATCAGGAACGAGACGAGGAAGGCGACGAGAAGCGCGAGTGCTCCGGCGTACAGCAGCGTGCGTTCGATCTCGCGGAACGGAGCGAGCTCCGCGTCGAGCGAGCGGACGAACACCGCGGCGCCAAGCGTCTGCTTTCCGGCCGTAAGCGGCTCTGCCGTGAGGATGTAATCGCTTCGGTCGATCGTCGCAGCGTGCGGCGGGCTCATCGCACCCGAGGCGATCACTTCGCCGATCTCGCGCATCGCGCCGAGGCTCGCGGTGGCCGGCGCGTTGGTCGAGCGTGGCGAGGCCGCGTCCTTCGAGGCCGGCAGGAACGCGACCCCGGTCTGCGTCGTCCCGGCGATCCGGTTCGCGAACTTCTCGTCGATCGCCTTCGCGTTGATCACGTAGCCCTGGATCGCGCCGCTTGCGCCGACGTCGATCGGCGCGATCGCCGCATGGAACAGCTTTCCCTTCGACTCGATCACGCCTTCGGTCGGCTTCCGCTCGGCGGCGTCGATCGCCTGCTTCAGGAGTGGCAGCTGCTCGTAAAGATCCTCCGGCTGCTGCGGCGCCGCCGTCGCGCCGACGTCCGTTCGCGCGATCAGAATGCCCTGATCGTCCGTCACGATGACGAGGTCGCTGTCGAGCGACTCGCGATTCTGCTCGATGAGGTCGAGGATCGACGCGATATCGATCCCCTCGGGCGGCGGCGCCTGGAGAGCGGCGCTCGCTGCCTCGCCACCCGCGTCAGAAGTCTCGTCCGCGGAAACCGACGATTGAATGTAGCTGGCGAAGTTCGGATTGCGCGCGAGGCTGATCGTGCCGAGGCTCAGAAGCCGGAGGCGGTCCTTCTCGACGTCCTTGAACAGCGTTCCGGCGTTCGCGATCGCCTTGTCGACGGTCGCGCGGGCGACCTGGTGCGAACGGCGGATCGTCGCGCCGACGGCGATCGCGACGACGAGCGCGATCACGAGCCCCGTCGCGAGGAAGAAGCGGAACGCGAGCGGAAACTTCGCTCGACCCTGGGACCGGCGGCGCGACGTGTCCGATGCTCGCTTCACCCCTTCGTCCATCGATCAGTACTCCCCCGTGCGCGTCGAGTAGGGCTTGCCTTCCTTGTTGAGGTGCTGCGTCCGCTTGTGCCGGCGGGAGTCGATCGTCAGGTCGAGCTGGCCGACGACGCCGGTCGCCTTGACCTCGACGTCCGCGATCACGCTTCCGCCGATCTCGTTCCACGCGTTGAGCCGGTAGTTGCCCGGCACCACGCCGTTGATCCGCCACGCTCCCTGCGCATTCGGCTTCGTGAAGTAAGGCGTGGTGACCACGTGCACGACCGCGGACATGTCGGGATGCACGTTGCAGTAGACGTTGACGACGCCCGGGTGGTCGAACTTCTTGGTCATCGAGGTGCCGCGCTTGTAGAAGCCGAGATCGAAGTCGTTCGGTCTTGAGACCGAGAAGAGGTTGTGGGTGATCGTGTCCTCGTTGGGAAACGAAACCGTCGAACCGAGGGGAACCACGATGACATGCGGGAGCAGAGCCTTCGAGCGGGAGGTGACGGTGAAGTTCCCCGGCGACGCTTTCGGAAGCCCGGAGACCTTCACCGGCTCGAGCCAGATCACTGAGTCGTCGACGCGCGGTTTTTGTCCACGCTTGGTCAAAAACGTCACCGATCCCGCCACGTCGGCAGCGAGGCTCGACTCCGTCCAGAAGGCCAGCAAAGTGACCAGCAAGAAGAACTTACGCATCGGTGAACCTCGTGCGGCGGATTCTAGCACAGCACTTTCGGGCCGCCCGCCGCGCGCGAGGAAAAATATTGCAATATTCGTCATGAAAACGTATCATTCACGCAGGCCGAAAAAGGCTTTCCAAAATCAAAATCGAGGCGAGTGGTGTAATCCAAGACGACATCGCAGACACGCGCATACAAAGCGACTGCATGTTGTCGGTCTTTGACAAAACGTAAAGGGTTCCCGCTCCTCCCTCCCACCCGGGGTGAGAAGGGGCGGTCGATCCGGTCCGTGGTGATTCTGGGTGGAGTGCGCACACAACGCGCTGGCAACCGCGGGTCCGCCGGAAATTCGAGGGGGAGGAGGTACAAAGTTCTATGGACAATTCGCACAGGTCGTTGAGTTTCACCGGGGGGTGCGTCTCGTAGTCCCCTTACCCCATTCCCGAAAGGGCGCCGCTTGCGGCGCCCTTCATC
>JAMPYE010000651.1 GCA_023700825.1 Thermoanaerobaculia bacterium
ACGGCGCCACATGAAGTCGAAGACGGCGAAGCTGGAGCGCTGGCCTCTGGCCGGCTGTACCGCTGGCCTCCGGCCGGCCGATTGACGCAACCTTCTCCCCGAGGTACTTTCGCACCGCACACCCTCCGCGCGTCCTCTCTCCTCCCTCGGACGCCATGCACAAAGCATTCATCCATCCCCACGCATTCGACACACTCCGCACCCGTTCCCGCGGATACCTGCCCCACTGGGAGCTGGACGGCTCCACCTATTCGCTTACGTTTCGTCTCGCCGACTCGCTCCCGCGTCACGTCGTCTCGGCTCTTCTCGACGAGCGTCTCGCGCTCGTCCGATCGATCACCGGAGGCCCCCGCCCACCGACGCTGATCGAGCGGATGGAGATCGACCGTCTCTTCGGTGTTCGTCTCGATCTGCAACTCGATGCGGCCTACGGGCGATGCGAGCTGAGACGTCCCGAGCTCGCGAACATCGTTTCGAGCGCCCTGACTTTTTTCGACGGCGATCGCTACGAGCTCGCCGCCTGGTGTGTCATGCCTAACCACGTGCACGTGGTGATGACGCCGGCAGACGGCTGGCGACTCGACACGATTCTGCAGTCGTGGAAGTCGTACACGTCGAAGCAGGTCAACAAAGCTCTTGGGCGGCAGGGTCGCTTCTGGCAGCGCGAGTACTTCGATCGAGTGGTCCGGGATCGGGACGACTTCGTGCAGTCGGTCGGGTACGTGGTGAATAATCCCGTGAAGGCAGGGCTGGGGGATTGGCCGTTCGTGTGGGCCCGTTCGGATCTGAAATTGTAGGACCGGCCGGCCGGAGGCCAGCGGTACAGCCGGCGGGACGCCAGCGCTCCGGCTTCGCCGGTGCCGGCCTCAGGTTGCGCTGGACCGCGCCGGCCGAACCGCGCAGTCGAAGCTTCCCGCCCGATACGCGGTCGTAGGCTCCAGGAGCGCTGGCCTCTGGCCGGCTGTACCGCTGGCCTCCGGCCGGCCGGTTTTGGCGATAGAGTGGTCTCCTTCGGGAGGCCACCTCAATAATGAAGATCGTCATCGCAGGCGGAAGCGGGCTCGTCGGACAGGCGCTCGCGGAGAAGCTCTCGAAGCGCGGCGACGACGTCGTCATCCTGACGCGCGAACCCGCGTCGGTGCGCACGGGGCGAGGGATCGCCTGGGGCGGATCGGACCGCGGGTGGAAGGCCGAAATCCGCGGAGCGTCCGCGGTCGTCAACCTCGCCGGCTCCGGCATCGCCGACAAGCGCTGGACCGGGCGGCGAAAGAAGGAGCTTCGCGAGAGCCGCGTCGTGTCGACGCGCGCGCTCGCCGACGCGATGATCGACGCGCCTGACCCGAATCGAACCTTCGTCAGCGCGTCGGCCGTCGGTTACTACGGCGCGCGCGGCGACGAGGAACTCGACGAGGCGAGCCGGCCCGACGAGTCGTTTCTCTCGAAGCTTTCCGTCGAATGGGAGAGCGAGGCGCTCCGCGCGAGCGACGCCTCGCGCGTCGTCGTGCTGCGCATCGGCATCGTCCTCTCGACGCGCGGCGGAGCGCTCGCGAAGATGCTCCCCCCATTCCGCCTCGGTGCCGGCGGGCGTCTCGGTAGCGGGAAGCAATGGATGTCGTGGATCCACCTCGACGATCTCGTCGCGATGATCGAATGGTCGATCGCCACACCGGGCGTGCGCGGCGCCTACAACGCAACGGCGCCCGCGCCGGTGACCAACGCGGAGTTCACGCGCGTGCTCAGTCGCACATTGTCGAGACCGGCAATCGTGCCGGTTCCTGCCTTCGCGCTGCGCGCGCTCCTCGGCGAAATGGCGGGCCCGCTGTTGCTGACGGGACAGAGGGTCTTGCCGGAGCGCGCTGCGGGGGCAGGGTTTCGATTTCAACACCCGACACTCGACGAGGCTTTGACGTCGCTGCTGCGATAGAGCCGGCCCTCTCACGAGGTTCTCCAGGCGCGCGACCGGCGCTTCCGGTCGCGCGTGAGCGCGCACGCTCCCAGCCACTTCGAGGTGGCGTCGGTTCTCCCGGTCCTGATGTCGTGCTCCGCCCTCTCCCCCGAAGCAGGAGTCCCACCTTGACCTTGGCGCTACCTGGAAAGAGCCCTCGACGCCCGGTTGGACGGCTCGTCGATCGGGTTTTTCCGGGACCCGCATCGACGGCGTGATCCGCGGGTCGCTCCGGCTGGCGGGTCTTCGGTTCACCCACCCGGGGCAGCCGGGTCAATTCAGAATTCCGATACGGGTCGTTCAACCGCCTGGATTTGGGTGGGGGGGATGTTTCCGGGTTGATTTTCTAAGGCCTTTTGGTTCTAATGCGTTGCCAGTTTAGGCAATCTGAGACTGATTCCTGCATAAGCTGCAGCGGTTAGGAATTGATCCTGGGTAGTTTCAAACATCAATGGAGGGTTGAATGAAGGTAACGCAGCGTTTTGTTTTTCTCGTCGCTGTGCTCCTGCTCGTCGCCGGTTCGGCGTTCGGTCAGGGCACGACGGGCTCGCTGAACGGAACCGTGACGCACGAGGGAGCTCCGCTCCCGGGTGTGACGGTTACGATCAGTTCACCGGGCCTGCAGGGCACGCGCGTTGGCGTCTCGAACGTCAACGGCGATTTCAATTTCCCGGCGCTTCCTCCGGGAGCCTACACGGTGAAGTTCGAGATGGAAGGGATGGCCACGGTCACCAAGACCATCACGGTCGCCCTGGGCCGCACCGAGCGCGTCAATGCGCTCATGCAGCTCTCCGCGGTCGCTGAGGCGATCACGGTCACCGCTGCCGCCCCGGCCGTCCTC